>NZ_JBSFJC010000004.1:0-139160 GCF_053597855.1 Kitasatospora sp. NPDC001225 | reverse complement strand
GTGGGTGTGGGTGTGGGGCCGTTTTTTTTTTTGTTGGGGGGGGGGGGGGTTGGGGGGGGGGGGGGGGGCGGGTTTGGGGGGGGGGGGGTGGGGGGGGGGGGGGGGGGGGGGGGGGGCCCCGCACCGCCCTCGACAGGTGGTCCTCGGTGTGCCCGACCCCCGGGAACCGGCTCCTCGGTGTCGGCCCCGGAGGCCGGCGCCGGGCCCAGGACCGAAACCGGGGCCAGGGCCAACTCCGGGTCCAGCTCCAACTCCGGCTCCGGCTCCGGCTCCGGCTCCGAGAGCAGCCCCGGAACCAGCCCCGGAACCGAGCAGGACGGACGGCCCGGCTACTGCGGCCAGGCGGCGTCGATGTCGGCGGCGGTCTTCTGGATCGACTGCCCCTCGGCGAACCAGGCGGTCAGCGACTTCCACTCCTGCCCGGCGCCCACGGCGGCCGGCATCAGGTCGGAGCCGTCGAAGCGGAAGGTGGCCGACGGGTCCGTCAGCGCCTCCGCCGACAGCTTGTCGATCGGGTCGGTGTAGAGGCTCTTGTCCACGCCCTGGTTGGCCGAGACCCAGCCGCTCGCGGTCTTCACCCGGCTGCTCGCCCAGTCCGAGCTGGACAGGTAGTTCTGCACCGCCTGCACCTCGGGCCGCCCGGAGAAGGCCGCCAGGAACTCGCCGCCGCCCTCGACCGGGTTGGCGACCGATGGGTTCACCGCGGGCAGGTGGAAGGCGAAGACGTCTCCGTCCGGGCCGACCTTGGTGCCCTTGGGCCACTGCGCCTCGTAGAAGGAGGCCTGCTGGAGCATCAGGCACTTGCCGCTCAGGATCGGCGTGCCCGCGTCCTGGAAGGTGGTGGTGGCGATCGACTTCACGTCACCGAAGCCCGCGTTGACCCAGGCCGGGTTCTGCATCCAGTCGGCGACCGTCTTCATCGCGGTGGTGATCTTCTGGTCGGAGAACTTCACCTGGTGGCCGACCCACTGGTCGTACACCTCGCCGCCGTACGAGCCGAGCACCACCTCCTCCAGCCAGTCGGTGGCCGGCCAGCCGGTGGCCGTCCCGGAGGCGATGCCGCCGCACCACGGCTTGGCGCCGCCGGCCTTGGCGATCCGGTCGCTGAGCGCCATCAGGTCGGTCCAGGTCTTGGGCACGTCGTAGCCGGCCGCCGTGAAGGCCTTCGGCGAGTACCAGACCAGGGACTTCATGTTGGCGCTCATCGGGGCCGCGTAGTAGGTGCCGTTGACCGAGCCGTACGTCTTCCAGATCGGGCTCCACTTGTCCTGGTTGGCAACGGTCTGGGCGGGCGGCTTCACCACCTTGCCGCTCTTCACCATCTGCGCCAGCAGGCCCGGTTGCGGGATGATCGCGAAGTCCGGGGCATTGCCGCCGGAGACCCGGACCGGCAGCTGGGACTCGAAGTCGTTCGAGCCCTCGTAGCTGATCCTGATCCCGGTGCACTTGCTGAACTCGGCCCAGGACTTCTCCAGGTTGTCCGACTCCGGGCTCAGGATCGAGGCGAACATCGTCACGGTGGTGCCCGAGTGTCCGGCGTACGGCTGGTACTTGGCGCAGTCGCCGGACAGCGAGGCGGCCGATCCGCCTCCGCCGCCACCCGAACCGCCGGAGCTGTTGGAGCAGGCCGCGGTCAGCGCCAGTGCCGCCACCAGGACGGGCACGGCGGCCAGACGGCGGCGGGAACTCGATTGCGGCGCGGTCGGGTTGAGGATCAATGCGGTTCTCCTCGCCAGGGCATGCTGCCGACGGTGGGCTGAACGACATTGCGCTGTACCGGAGATGGGCCTACACGGGGATCGCGGACAGGTTCACGGGAACAGAATCGCGGAACGGAATCGTGGAACGGGATCACGAGCGGGATCACGAGCGGACGGCGGCCGGACTGATCGAAGACGTTAACGCAGCCGCCGCCCCCCGCCAAGGTCCCCGTTCGACCTTCACAAGCCGGTGTCCCGACCGTGACCCGCGACCGGAAGCCGAAGGCCCCGACCGGACGTTCAGCCGGACGTCCAACCGCACATCCGCCGCAAATCCAGCCGGGGCCTTGCGATATGACCGAACGTCAGAAGAGCCGGACCGGCAGCTCCAGCAGGCTGTTGACCACCAGCGAGGGGCTCGGCCGCAGGTCCGCGTCCGGCACCGCGAGCGACAGCCCCGGGAAGCGCTCGAACAGCGCGGGCAGCGCGACCCCCGCCTCCAGCCGGGCCAGCGGGGAGCCCGGGCAGACGTGCGGGCCGTGACCGAAGGACAGGTGGCGGGACGGGTCCCGGGTGATGTCGAAGACCTCGGCGGTCACCCCGTGCTGGAGCGGGTCGCGGCCGATCGCGTTGTACGAGACCAGCACCGGTTCGCCGGCCGGGATCACCACCTCGCCGACCGGTATGGGCTCGGCGGCGAACCGGAACAGGAAGTTGCTGGTCGGCGGTGTCCAGCGGAGCGACTCCTCCACCACCGCGTCCCAGGACACCTGTCCCGAACGCACCAGTTCCAGCTGGTCCGGGTGGGCCAGCAGGGCCCGCACCGCGTTGCCGATCAGGTTCACCGTCGTCTCGTGGCCGGCCGCGATGATCACCCGCAGGGTGGCCGCCGCCTCCGCGTCGCTCAGCGCCCCGCCCTCCGTGTCGGCCGCCAGCAGCACGCTCGCCAGGTCCTCGCCGGGAGCCGAACGGCGCTGCGCCACCAGGCCGTTGACGAAAGCGTTCAGCCCGGCGACGGTCGCCTGGATGCCCTCCGGGTTCGGCTTGATGCCGAAGAACCGCTCGTACAGGTCGCGCAGCAGGCCGTGGTCCGACTCCGGTACGCCCAGCAGCGAGCAGATCACCGTCATCGGCAGCGGGAAGGCGAAGGCCGTCTTGAGGTCCACCAGCGGCTCGCCCGCCGCCAGGGCGTCCAGCAGCGCGTGGGTGATCTCCTCGACGCGCGGCCGCATCAGCGTGCGGACGCCGTGCGGGTCACAACGGCCGGCGCCAGTGGCGGTAGGTGTGCGGGGTCCTGGTGAAGCCGCTGTCGCCGAAGGGGTTCGGCAGCGTGCCGTCGAGGGTTCCGGCCAGGAAGTCGCCGAAGCCCGCCGCGAAGCGGACCCAGGCCGCTTCCCCGTAACGGTGCTGGCGCCTGAAGACGACGACGTCCCAGCCGTCCGGGTCGCGGGTGTCGCAGAGCCAGAAGACCACGTCGCCATTGGCGCTGCCCGCGAAGGGCAGGAGCCTGCCCTTCTCCAGGTCCTCCGGGGCGGTGCCAGTGGGGGCGGCCGGCTCCTGCCGGGGGTCGAAGTCCAGTGCGTCGACGAGGTCGCCGTACGGGGAGCCGTCCACCGGCGGCGTGCTGACGCCGAGGTACTCGTCCAGCTCGCCGCCGCCGTAGAGCGCGACGAAGTCGCGGTAGTCGGCGGGCAGGCGCAGGCCCGTGGTGCGGGCCAGTTCGTCCCAGTCGACGCTGTCGCCCGGGGTTCCCGGCTCCCCGATCAGGGCCGAGAGGCGGGTGACGGCCGGGTGGACCATGGCGGTGTCCCCTTTTCGTGGGCGGCGGGTTCCGGGCGGTCACCGTACTGCCCGGCGTCCCGCCCGGTGAAGGTCGAGCGGGCTGTCGGACAAGCGCCCGTCCCGCCGGGCCCCGACCGCCCGGGGCAGCGGAGCGGCGGACTTCCGGGCACCCGCAGAGCGCGTCATACCGCGCGTCGTGAACCGCGAAGACCTGATCGCCGCCCTCGAACGACACGGGACCGACGGCGCCGGCCGGGCCGCCTGGTCCGCCCGGGCCGCCCGGCCGGGTGGACCGGATCGGCCGGGACGGCACCCGGGATCCCGGCTTCCGGGGACCGCGGCCGCCGGGAGGGGAATGTCCGTTGTCAGACCACGCAGAACTCGTTGCCCTCCGGATCGGCCATCACCACGTGGTCGGGCCTGCCCTGCGGCTCCTCCTCGCGGACCACCGTCGCGCCCGCGGCGGTCAGCCGCTCCACCGCCTCGACCACGCGCGGCCACCGCACCTCCCACGGCGTCCCACGGCCGCCGCCGGCCTGCACGTCCACGTGCACCCGGTTCTTCACCGCCTTCGGCTCCGGCACCTTCAGGAAGGACAGGGCGGGACCCGTCCCCTCGGGATCGCAGAGGTACGCGCCGTCGTCCCACTCCTCCCGCGGGACCCCGTGATAGGAGAGCCACTCCTCCCAGCTCCCGAACCCCGCCGGCGCGGGCCTGTGCACGTAGCCCAGCGCCAGCGCCCAGAACCCGGCCAGCCTCGCCGGGTGCGCGCAGTCGATCGTCAGGCTCCACCCGGTCGCCATGCGGCCCTCCTCGCTCGGATGCCGCGACCGTACCGCCCACCGCCGACACCACGGCCACCAACGCCGGCGGGCGCCCCGCACGACGCGGACCGCGACCCGCAACGACCCGCCCGGGCCCCGGAACCGACCCGCCCTCGGCCGGGGGCGGGCCCGCGCCGCGCAAAGGAGGGAACGGGCACCGCCCCGACCGCGGCGACGGCGGCGGCCCGTGCCGCCACCGCCGCCGTCCCCCGGGAGCGCTACGCGCCCGGCGGGGCGAACGGCCGGCGGTCCGGCGCGCAGACCGTCCCGGGCGCCGGCAGCCGGCCCTCCACCAGGTAGCGCTCCTGCGCCCCGGCCGCGCAGGCGCTCGGGTTGCCCAGGACGGTGTGCCCGTAGCCGTCGACGCTCAGCAGCCGGGCCCCGGCGAGGGTGTCGGCCATCGCGCGGGAGCCCTCGTAGGGCCAGGCCGGGTCACCGGTGTTCGCGACGACCAGCACGGGCGCGGCGGTGCGGCGGTCCCACGGCCCGTCGTAGCGGTCCCGGGCGGCCTGGGAGGGCCAGGACGCGCAGCGCTGGGTCTGCCACACCCAGTACGGGCCGACGGCGCCGGAGCGCGTCTCGGCGAGGGCGGCCAGGGCCGGGTAGTCGGCGCCGGCGGGCGGGTTGACGGTGTCCGCGCACAGGGTGCCCAGGGTCTGCGCCTGCCCCGACAGCGCGCCCGGCGCCGCTCCGGCCTGCGCCGGCGCCGGAGCGGGGGTGGGGGCGGGCGGCGTGTCGGGGGCGGTCCACAGCTGCTGCAGCCACGCGCCCAGGGCCGCCCAGCCGCTGTCGGGGACGCCCGGCAGCGGCGCGGCCGTGTACAGCATCGACGCCACGGTGGACACCGCAAAGGCGTAGGTCACCTCCCGCGCCGGCGTGCCGGGCGCGAGCGGCCCGCGGCGCAGCCGCTCCAGGAGGGCGGCGAACCTGGCGCGGGTCGCGTCCGCGTCGCCCGCCGCGAACGCGCACGCCGCGGGGCCGGCGGCGGCGCAGCGTTCGAGGAAGGCGTCCAGGGTGCGGGCGGAGGCGAGGTCGCTGCCGGTGCGCAGGAACGGGGGCAGGGCGCGCTGCTGGGGGGTGCGGCCGGTGGACCAGGCGCGCGGGTCCAGGGCGCTGTCCAGGACCATCGCGCGTACCCGGTCGGGGAAGAGGTTGGCGTAGACGGCGCCGAGCAGGGTCCCGTACGAGGTGCCCCAGTAGGTGAGGCGCCGGTCGCCGACGGCCTGGCGCAGCACGTCGAGGTCGCGGGCGGTGTCGGCGGTGGACAGGTGGGCGAGCAGGCCGGTGGTGTCGTTGTCGGCGCAGTGGCGGGCGAGGCCGGTGTAGGCGCGGGTCCAGGCCGCCTGCTGGTCGGCGGCGGTCGGGAAGCCGGCGGGCAGGCCGTCGAGGAGGGCCTGTTCGGCGGCGGGGTCGGGGAAGCAGTGGAGGGTGGTGGAGGCGCCGGTGCCGCGCGGGTCGAAGCTGACGATGTCGAAGCGCCGGCGGACCTGTTCGGGGAAGAGGCCGTAGACGGCGGGCAGGGCCGCGGTGCCGGGGATGCCCGGGCCGCCGGGGTTGAAGAACAGCGAGCCGATGCGGTGGGCCGGGTCGGTGGCGCGGTGGCGGATCAGGGCCAGGTCCAGGGGTGTTCCCCGCGGGTCGCGGTAGTCCGTCGGCACGGCGGCGGTGGCGCACTCGAAGCCCTGGGCGCAGGGCCCGTCCCAGTGCAGGCGCGGCACGGGCGCGGCGGGCGCGGCGGGGTTGTCGGCGGTCGCGGCGGGCGCGGCGGTCGCGGTGTGGGCCGGGGCCAGGGCCGCCAGCACGAGCACGGCGGTGGCGGCACGGAACGCGGTACGCGAAGCGGTACGGAAGGCGGTGCGGAAGGCGGTGGCGGGCCGGGGTCGGGGCACGGGCGGCTCCCTCGTCGTCGTGTGTTCCTGATCGGGCGTCACCGAGTCTTGTGTCGACCGCTGTCGGCACACCGGCAGGACGCTGTCCCGCCACCGACACACCACCGTCACCACCGGCACCACCCACGGCACGGGCGGCGCGCGGCCGCTCGGTAGGCTGCGGCCCATGTTCGAGTACCACGGCTGGATCAAGGTCCTGGAGAGCGCCGGCGCCGACGACGAGGAGTACGACGACGACCGTCTCCGGCTGATCGTCGGGGGTATCGAGGAGCGCATCCGGGAGATCGGCAGCCCGTACCTGCTCGATCTGCGGTGGATGAACGGGGAGGTGTTCGTCCACTTCGGCGGCTTCGCGAACCACCGTGACGCGCGGATCCCGGCGTTCTTCCGCGAGGTCGGTGAACGGGCGCCGGGCTCCTACGGCCTGCTGCACGTACGCGACGACGAGGACCCCGGCCGTGAGAACGAGGTCCTCGTCCACAGGATGGCCCGCGGACGGGTGAGCGAGCACACGGATCCGCTGCTGTCACCCTGCATCCCCGTCCTGGAGGACCCGTTCCAGGGGTAGGACGCGAGGCCGGCCGGACCCGCCGCAAGGGGAACGACAACGCCAGCGGGCCACGGGATGGCCAGGCGGGCGGGCGGCTTCCGGGACGGCCGACGGTACCTGATCGGGGCGGGGCGGGGCTGCCGCTGCCGCGCGCCCGGCCGGGGCCTGCCGCGACACCCCCGAGCGGGAACGCGGGTGCGCCCCCTCGGCCCCCTGTCCGGCACGGGGCCGGACAGGAGGCCGAGAGGGCGCGGCACGAGGCGACCCGCGGACCGGGAACCGGCCGACCGGCCACCGGCCACCGGCCACCGGCCCGGAGCGGACCCGGGCGGACGGACCCGGCCACCCCGGACGGACGGGTCCGGCGGCCCGGCCCCGGGCGGACACACCCGGGGCGGCCGGGTGCCCGGGGCGGCCGGTCAGGTGATGGAGGCCCCCGAGTCGATGCTGATGACCTGGCCGGTCATGCAGTCCTGGTCGAGGAACAGCGTGATCGAGCGGGCGACCTCGCGCGGGGTGACGAACCGCGGCACCGGGACCTTCTCCCGCATGCCCGCCACCACGTGCTCGGGCAGGGTGTCCGTCATGCCGGTGATCATGAAGCCGGGTGACAGGGCGTTGACGGTCACCCCCCGGCGGCCGCACTCCGCCGCGAGCGTGCGGGTCAGCCCGATCAGGCCGGCCTTGGACGCCGAGTAGGCGGTCTGCCCGGCGGTGGCGATCAGCGCCGACGGGGAGACGATGTTCACCACCCGCCCCCAGCGGGCGCGCAGCATCGCCGGCACGCACGCCCTGGCGGTGTGGAAGGAGCCGACGAGGTTCGTGTCGATCACCTGCCGCCACTCGGCGGGGTTCTGCATCGCCATCAGCGCGTCCTTGCGGACCGCCCCGTTGTTGACGAGCACGTCCACCGGCCCCAGCGCGGCCTTGACCTGCTCGTACATCGCGGTGACCGCGTCCCAGTCGGCGACCGAGCCGCTCACCAGCACGTGGTCGTTGACCAGTTGGGCGGCGACCTTCTCCGCCCCGGCCCGGGAGCTGTTGTAGTGCACCGCGACCCGGCAGCCCGCCGCGTCCAGCGCCAGCGCCAGCTCGCTGCCCAGCCCCCCGGAGGCGCCGGTGACCAGCGCCACCGGGGAGTCGGGCCTGGCGCCGAAGGCGTCCTTGCCGCTCACCGCGCCACCCCTCCCCACGTCAGCAGGACCGAGCCCCACGTCATGCCCGCGCCGAACCCGGCCAGCAGCACCGTGTCGCCGTCCTTGACCCGCCCCGAGTCCAGGGCCTCCGCCAGCGCGATCGGGATCGACGCCGACGCGGTGTTCCCGTAGCGCTCCAGGTTCGTCACCAGCCGGTCCGCGGGGATCCCCGTGTGGGAGAGCACCGAGTTGATGATCCGGATGTTCGCCTGGTGCGGGATGACGTGGTCGACGTCCTGCGGTGTGATCTTCGCCTGCTCCAGCGTCTCGCGGATCGTGCGCACCGTGTAGCGCACGGCGTTCAGGTAGATCTCGTTGCCGTTGATCTGCGCGTAGTGCAGGCCCTCGGCGACGGTCCGCTCGGTGGTGGGCATCCGCGAGCCCCCGGCCAGGACCTTCAGGCTGTTCTTGCACGAGCCGTCCGCGCCCAGGTTCCACGCCCGGATGCGGTCCACCGCGCCCGGCCGCAGGACCACCGCTCCCGCGCCGTCGCCGACCAGGATCGACAGGTCCCGGTCCCGCGGGTTCGCGGTCAGCGTGTGGGTGTCCGAGCCGATCAGCAGGATCGGGCGCGGGTCCATGCGCAGCAGGCCCGCCGCGGTCACCAGCCCGTACACGAAGCCGGCGCACTCGGAGTTCACGTCGTGGGCGCTGCCCGCGATGCCCAGCTCGTCGTGGACGAACGCCGACGTCGCCGGCGAGGGCTGCTCCGGGGTCGCCGTCGCCACGATCAGGTGCGCGATGTCCGCGCCCGTCAGGCCCGCGCGTTCCAGGGCCCGGCGCCCGGCCTCCACGGCCATCGACGCCGTGGTCTGCCCCGGGCCCACCGCCCTGCGCTCACGGATCCCGCACCGCGAGACGATCCAGTGCTCGTCCACGCCGAAACGCTCCGCGAGCTCGGCACTGGTCACCACCCGTTCGGGCACCGACATGCCCCAGCCGGTGACGTCGAAACCGCTCACCACCCGACCCCTCTCCTCGTCCGCCCGCCCGCGCCGGGTTCTCAGTTGGCCTCGGCCGGCACGAGCGCCAGGATCCGCTCGTGGACCACCCGCAGCGTCGTCGTGTCGTCGATGTCCGCGAACAGCGACTCGTCCGCCGGGATGTGCGGGTACTGGTTCTGGAAGCCGTACAGCCACTCCATCAGGTCCAGCGAGTCGACGTCCGCGATGTGCTGCAGCGCGGCGTCCGCGTCGATCTCCTGCGCGCCGGAGACCGCCTGGAGCTGCTGGGCCAGGTCCTCGATCGTGGGAATCTGAGACATCAGTGATCGTTCCTCTCCTCGCCCACCCCCGTTTCCCGGGTGATGGGCACGTCAACGCGTCGAATGAACATGCCAGGAACAACCGCCGCCACCCCGCCCCGCACCCGTACCCCGACCACCCCGCCCACCGGCCGGCCGACAAACGCGGACGGGCGGGCAGGCGGACTGGCGGACGGACGCGAGCGGGCCGGCAGACGGGCAGACGGAACCGGGTGCCTCGGCGACACCCCGTACAGGGCCCGGGCGAACCCGTACAGGGCCCGGGCGAACCCGTACAGGGCCCGGGCGAACCCACACCCGCGGACCCGCACCGCACCGCTCCGGAAAACCCTCCCGGCCACCCGCACCACCGCACCACCACCCGCCCCCGCCCCCGCCCCCGCCCCCGGCCGGCCCCCGGACACGCGCCCCCGCACCCCGCCCCCGGAAACACACCACACACGGCACCGAGGGGACGGACGAACGAGCGGACACACGGCCACAAGAAACGGACGGACGGACAACAAGCAGGCGGAACGACGGGCGGAACGGGCGGAACGGGTGGGACAGCCGGCGGGAGAACCCTCCGGAACAACACGGCACGACCCCCCGGGAACAGCGGTCGACACCACCCGGGAACCGAAGCACCCCCGCGACAGGCCGTGGGGGCCGCGTGTCTTGCCGAAACCGCATGAAACCCGCCCCCACGCAACCGGCCCGCAACCCACCCACCCCCCGCCCCCTTGCGCACCGCTTGCGAGACACACGCTTACCTGACCCACAACACACCGCACCCGCACGCACACCACCCCGCCGTACCGGCCCGCACGGCGACCACCGCACACCACCGGCCCGGCACCGCACCAGGCGCCACCGACCACCCGGCCGGACACCGCACCCGCCACCCCGGACGACACCAACCACCCGGGGACGCAGCCGAGTTCAGCAAGACCACCGCCGCACACCGGGCGTCACCCAGCCGCCCGACACGGCAGACACCGAAGAACCGCGAACGGCCGCACCGCCCGCCCCGGACGGCACCAACCACCCGGGGACGCGGCCGAGTTCAGCCGGAACCACCGCCGCACACCGGACGGCACCCAGCCGCCCTGAACGACGGCCGGCCCAGCACCACACCACGCGGCACCGAACGGCCCGACCGTTCTCCCGGACGGCACCAACCAGCCGGGGACAGCGGCCGAGTTCAGCAAGACCACCGTCGGACACCGGACGGCACCCAGCCGCCCACGGCAGGCACCAGGACAGCGGCCGGACCTGTCACCCCGGCCCGCACCGGGCCGACCACCACGGAAACGGCCCGACCGGGCCGCCCACCCGCCCACCCCGCCCCGGCCGACCCACCACCGTCCGACAACCCCACACACCCACAACCGTCAACCGAGGGGCCCCATCCCATGACCACCGTCGAAGCCCGCACCATCAACCCCGACGTCGAGGCCATCCGCCACCACTACGAGGTCCCCAACGAGCTCTACCGGCTCATCCTCGGCCCCACCATGATGTACTCCGGCGGCTACTGGGAGGACGGCGAGGACCTCGTCGCCGTCCTCGACGAGGCCCAGGAACGCAAACTCGACGCCTTCACCGACCTCGCCCGCGCCGCCCACACCGACACCGTCCTGGACATCGGCTGCGGCTGGGGCACCATGCTCAACCGCCTCACCACCGTCCACGGCGTCAAGAAGGCCGTCGGCGTCACCCTCTCCCGCACCCAGGCCGACTTCGTCGACGCCCTGAACAACCCCGCCATCGAAGCCCGCGTCGAAAGCTGGGAAGACCACCGCCTCGCCGACGGCCAGGCCCCCTACGACGCCGCGTTCTGCATCAACGCCCTCGAACACTTCGTCCTGTCCTCCCTCACCCCCAAAGAGCGCACCCAGCGCTACCGCGTCTTCTTCAAGCAGGTCCACTCCCTCCTCAAGCCCGGCGCCCGCTTCGTCCTGCACACCATGACCGTCGAGAACCCCCCGCTGCGCCGCCAGCTCCTCGACGACCTCAAATTCCTCCAGCGCGAGGAGTTCGAAGGCTGCCACATCCCCCGCCTGCCCGAACTCGCCGCCGGCCTCGACGGCCTCTTCGAGGTCACCGAGATCCGCAACGAACCCGAGTCCTTCGCCCGCGCCTGCCGCGCCTGGCTCCAACTCCTCGCCGCCCGCCGCGACGAAGCCGTCACCATGACCGACGAGACCACCGTCGCCCGCTTCGAGCGCTACCTCGACATCTTCGCCTACACCCTCGAAGACCACATCTTCAACAACTTCCGCGTCACCCTCACCCGCCGCGCCTGACCCCCGGGCCCACCCAGGACACCCGAGACAAGGACACCGACGCCATGACCACCACCCCCGCCCCCAACCGCACCACCAACACCACCACCACCGGCACCGGCACACCCACCGACGCCAGCACCGGCACAGCCCCGGCGGCGGGGGTGGCCCCCACCCCCACCACCAACACCACGGGCACCAACACCGCGGGCACCGGCACCGGTAGGGCCGGCACCGGCACGGGCACGGCCGCCTCCGGCACGGCCACCGGCAGCGGCACCGGCACCGCGAGCACCGGTAAGGCCGGCAGCGGCGCGGGCACCACCACCGGCAAGGCCGGCACCGGCGCGGGCACGGCCACCGGCACCGGCAGCGGCAGCGGCAGCGGCAGCAGCACGGCCACCGGTACGGCCACCGGCAGCGGCACGGCCACCGACACGGGAACCAGCACGGGCACGACCGGCAGTGCCTCCGCCTCCGGCACGGGCACGGCCGCCTCCGGCACGGGCGCCACCACGACCGCCCCCCGCACCCCGGCCCGCACCACCGGCACGGGCACCCGTACGGGCACCGCCGCGGCCATCGCCGCCGCCGCCGGCACCACCGCCGGCACCGAGCACGCCACCGCCCCCCACCCCACCGGCGACCTCGCCGTCCGCCACCTCAAAGTCGCCGTCATCGGCGCCGGCATCTCCGGCCTCGGCACCGCCATCGGCCTCCTCAAAGCCGGCATCGACGACTTCCTCGTCTTCGAACGCGCCACCGACCTCGGCGGCACCTGGCGCGACAACACCTACCCCGGCTGCGCCTGCGACGTCCAGGCCCACCTCTACTCCTACTCCTTCGCCCGCAACCCCGACTGGAAATCCACCTTCGCCACCCAGGCCGAAGTCCACGCCTACCTCAAGGACTGCGCCACCCGACACGGCGTCGACCCCCACCTGCGCTACGACCACGAACTCCTCGACGCCACCTGGAACGACACCCACCACCACTGGGACATCCGCACCAAACACGGCCGCTACACCGCCCAAGCCCTCATCACCGGCACCGGCTACCTCTCCGACCCCGCCATCCCCAACATCCCCGGCCTCGACACCTTCACCGGAACCGTCTTCCACTCCTCACGCTGGAACCACGACCACGACCTGACCGGCCGCGACGTCGCCGTCATCGGCACCGGCGCCTCCGCCATCCAGTTCGTCCCCGCCATCCAACCCGACGTCAACCGCCTCGACCTCTACCAGCGCACACCCCCCTGGGTCGCCGCCAAACCCGACAAACCCAACACCCCCCGCCACACCTGGATGCTCCGCCACCTCCCCGGCTACCAGCGCTTCCGCCGCACCTTCAACAAACACGGCCGCGAAATCGTCGCGTTCTTCATGTCCCGCCCCTCCCGCACCACCGGCATGAAGAACATGGCCGCCGGCCACCTCAAGAAATCCGTCACCGACCCCGCCCTGCGCAAGCGCCTCACCCCCGACTACACCGTCGGCTGCAAACGCCTCCTCTTCTCCAACACCTGGTACCCCGCCATCCAACAACCCAACGTCGACATCGTCTCCGACACCATCACCCGCATCGGCCCCACCCACATCACCACCACCGACGGCACCACCCGCCACATCGACACCATCATCCTCGCCACCGGCTTCACCGCCACCGACCGCCCCGTCGCCCACCTCATCCACGGCCGAAACGGCCACACCCTCGCCGACACCTGGAACCACGACGGCATGACCGCCCACCGCGGCACCACCATCCACGGCTTCCCCAACCTCTTCATGCTCCTCGGCCCCAACACCACCCTCGGCCACTCCTCCCAAACCGTCATGATCGAAGCCCAGATCACCTACATCCTCGCCGCCCTCAAAACCCTCCACACCCACCACCTCACCACCCTCGACGTCCACCCCCACGCCCAGACCACCTACAACAACACCCTCCAAAACCGCCTCAAAAACACCGTCTGGAACACCGGCGGCTGCACCAGCTGGTACACCGACACCAAAGGCAACAACCCCTCCATCTGGCCCACCTACACCTGGCGCTTCCGCCACCAAACCCGCACCTTCGACCTCACCAACTACCAAACCACCACCCACACCAACCACACCCCCAACCCCTAACCCACCACCCACACACCCGGCACCCACGCACCCGCGCACCCGCGCACCCGCGCACGCCAACGGCCCACACGCGCCCACAGCCGCGCACCCACGGCCCGCACCCGCACGCCGACGGCCCACACGCCCACACCCGCACACACGCGCCCACGGCCTCAACAAGGACGAGGACACACCAACAAGGCCAACAGGCACCAGGACACGGACAAGGCCAACGGACAACGGGGCAAGGACACGCGGACAGGGACAACCGGCACCGGGAACAAGAACAACGGGCAAGGGACAACGAGCAAGGGGACAAGGGGAACAACGGACAGGCCGGCCCACACCACGGACCGGCCACCCACCCCACAACAACACACAGCCCACGGCACGGGCACCGGGCACCGGGCAGCGGCAAAAGCCAGCACGGCCAGGACCAACGAAGCCAACGCGGTGAGACCCGAAGACCGGCAGGAACACCCAACACCGCCGGCACGGCAAGACCGAGAAGGCCGATGCGCTCGGAACGACGGGACCCGCAGGAACAACCGGCGACACCCGCAAGACCAGGGCCCCGAACCAGTACCGACAGCAGGAACAGTCGGCAAGGACCAGAGCGCTGGAAGCGGTCGGCACGGGCCAGCAGGAACGGCCGGCAAGGCCACGACGATCAGATCAACAGGGCACCGGCCGGCAGAACCCGAAGACCAGCACGGCCCGAACCGACGAAGCCCGTGCACTGGCAACAACGACGCCAGTAGAAGCAGTCGACAGGAACAACCGGTACGACCACTGCGGTGAAACCGGCAGAAGCGGCCAGTACGACCGGCTGGAGCAGGACAGCAAGAGCGAAACGGCAGAGCCAGCGGGGCCGGCAGCCCCAGCAGGAACCAGTACGGACGGACGCCGTCGCAGTACAGCAACACCGGAGAAACCGACAGGGGGCCGGACAGGACCGGCAGGCAGGCAAGACCGAGGTCCCATACCAGCATCAACAAGCCCGAAACGAACGGGACTTCACTTCGCCGACCGGCCCCATGGCCCGGTCGGTCACCCCTCTCCCGCACCACCCCGGACCAACAGGGCCGCCGCGACCCGCCCGCCCAAGGACACCACCCAGCGCACCCGGACACCGCCACCCGGCCGCCCGGCCAGGACGCCACCACCACCGGCCCGGACACCGCCCACAACCACCCCGGCACTAAAGAGACTTAACACCCTTCAGGGCACCCGCCCCGCAAGCCCCGCACCACCCAGGCCCGCCCACCACCCCCCACCACCAACCACCAACCACCACCAACCACCCACACCACCAAGGAGACCACCCCGCATGACCCACCCCGACCTCACCCGACGCACCCTCCTCACCGCGGCAGCCGCCACCATCATCGGCTTCAACACCACCACCCGCACCTGGGCCACCACCAACACCCCCACACCCCCCGGACACATCGCCCCCCTACCCCCCCTCCAAGGCACCCTCACCACCAACCCCACCACCACCACCGCCCACGCCCACGACTTCGGCCGCCTCACCACCACCACCCCCTACGCCGTCCTCAACCCCGCCGGCCCCCACGACATCGCCAACATCATCAACTACGCCCGCCACAACGGCCTCAAAGTCGCCATGAACGGCCAAAGCGGCACCGGCAACGACCTCGAATCACACTCCAACTACGGCCAAGCCGGCGCCGCCGGCGGCATCAGCATCAACGCCCGCGCCCTCAACCGCATCCACACCATCACCCCCACCAACGCCACCGTCGACGCCGGCGTCACCTGGGCCCAACTCACCGACGCCGCCCTCGCCCAAAACCTCACACCCCCCTGCCTCACCGACTACCTCCACCTCTCCATCGGCGGCACCATCAGCATCGGCGGCATCGGCTCCACCGTCCACAAACACGGCCTCCAAGCCGACACCGTCGAATCCATCGAAATCGTCACCGGCACCGGCCGCATCCTCACCGCCACCCCCACCCGCAACCCCGACCTCTTCCACACCGCCCTCGCCGGCGCCGGCCAAGTCGGCATCATCACCCGCGCCACCGTCAAACTCATCCCCGCCCCCACACGCGCCCTCGTCCTCACCCTCACCTACAACGACCAACACACCTTCCTCACCGACCAACAAACCATCCTCAACGACGGCCGCTTCCCCTCCCAAGTCGGCGAAATCCTCATCCAACCCAACGGACAACCCCCCCGCTACAAAATCGAAGCCGTCGCCCACTACAACACCACACCCCCCAACCCCCAAACCCTCCTCACCGGACTCAACCCCACCACCACCGAAACCAACGACACCACCTACCGCGACTACACCTACCGCGCCGACACCTTCGCCGACACCATCAAAAACCTCGGCTACTGGAACGCCCCCAAACCCTGGCTCTCCCTCTTCCTCCCCGCCACCACCACCCCCACCTTCCTCAACCAAGCCCTCCCCCACATCACCCCCGACGACATCGGCGCCGGCCTCCTCCTCTGCTACCCCTTCCACACCAACAAACTCACCCACCCCCTCGCCATCACCCCCAACGAACCCACCACCTACCTCTTCGACTTCCTCGCCTTCCCCCACCCCAACACCAACCCCCAACCCGCCCTCACCCGCAACCGCACCCTCTACAACACCGCCACCCAACTCGGCGCCAAACGCTACCTCGTCGGCGCCATCCCCAACATGACCCAAACCGACTGGCAAAACCACTACGGCCCCCACTGGACCACCCTCACCAACGCCAAAAACACCTACGACCCCACCCACACCCTCACCCCCGGCCAAAACATCTTCCCCTAACACACAAAAACCCCCGGAATCCGCGTCCGGAGAAATAGGAAATCCCCCGTCGCACGCCCCCGTTCGCCGACCGAAAGGCCGAATTCCCCATGCACGCCATCCACCACACCGACCGGGCCATCCTGGACCACCCCACCCACGCCGTCTGGGAGGCCATCGTCGACGAACTCAACGGCAGGACCACCTGGTGGCACCCCCACAACACCCACCAGCCCGGTCCCACCGGCCCCCAGCAGGAGGGCGGCACCACCACGACCACCGTCCACACGGGTGGCGTCGGGAAGCCCGGTCCCAAGCTCCGGTTCACCTCCACGACCACCCACGCGACGCCCGACGCCCGGCTGACCCAGAGCCACACCGGCCACTTCCACGGCACGACGACGTACCAGCTCACGCCCCACAACGACGGCGCCCAGACCCTGCTCACCGTCACCTTCGCCACCACCCCGCACGGCCTCGCCAAGTTCCTCCACAAGCTGACCAACCTCACCGCCAAGCACACCACCGCCACCCAGCGGGCCCTGAGCAACCTCCGCCACCACCTCGACAACCAGAAGTAAGAACCGTCACCGGAAGAGGAAGAGGAGGCCCGCCGTGACCATCACCGAGATCCGCACGCTGCCCGCCCGGCACGCCGTCACCACCACCGACCACACCGCGACCACCGACGACCACGCGCGGCTCGCCATCACCGTCCACCAGCCGGGCGAGCCCGACCCGAGCCGGCCGTTGGTGGTGCTCGTCCACGGCTGGGCCGCGTCCCGGACCGTGTGGCACGCCACCGCGAACCAGCTGGCGGCGGCCGGGCACACGGTGGCCACGTACGACCAGCGCGGTCACGCCTCGTCGACGGCCGGACGGGAGCCGATCGGCATCGAGCGGCTGGCGCGGGACCTGGACACCGTGGTCGGGACGCTCACCACGCCGGAGCGGCCGGTCGTGGTGGTGGGGCACTCCGGTGGCGGGTACGCGGCGCTGGCCTGGGCGGCGGGGCTGTCCGCGACCGGGCCGTCCGCCGCGAAGGGCGGGGCAAGTGTCAAGCGGTTGGCGGGACTTGTGCTGGTGTCGACGGCTTCGCACGGGCAGAACACGCCGGCGAACGAGGTCAAGATGATGGGGTCGAAGCTGTTCAGCCGGGCCCTGGGGACGCCGTGGCTGGGCCGTCGGCTGCTCGGTGGGACGCACGGGCCGAGTGCCACCCTGGCGGCGCGGGAGGCCAACCGCCGGTTGTTCGCCGCCACAGTGCCGGCGGTCCGGGCCGCCTGTTTCGCGTCGACCCAGGAGATGGACCAGCGCGCGGGCCTGGCCGGGATCACCGCGCCGACGGCGGTCATCACCGGGACCGAGGACAAGATCGTGAAACCCAGCTTCAGCCAGGAGCTCGCCTCGGCGCTGCCGCAGGCCGAGCTGCACCGGATTCCCGGCACCGGCCACATGGTGCCGTTGGAGGCCCCGCAGCACGTCGCGCACCACGTCCACCTGCTGGTCACGGCCGGCCGCTGACGACCGTGACCACCACCGCCCCCGCCGGCGTCCTGGCCGCGCTGCTCCCGCCCCACGTCCACTGTGCCGAGTCCTTCGGTGACCCGTCCGAGGAGCGACTGCTGCCGTTGGAGGCGGCGTACATCCAGGACCGTTCGCCGCGCCGCCGACGGCAGTTCGCCACCGCCCGGGCACTCGCCCGCCAGGCGCTGGGCGCTCTCGGGCACCCGCCGGTGCCGCTGCTGCCGGGGCCCGGCGGGGCGCCCCGATGGCCGGTGGGTGTCACGGGCAGCATCACCCACACGGACGGGTACACGGCCTGCGCGGTCGCCGGTACCGGGCGGCTCACCTCGCTCGGGATCGATGCCGAGCCCGCCCGGCCGCTTCCCCGGGGCGTGCTGCAGCTGGTCAGCAGCGCGTCCGAACGCGGCGGCCTGGCGGCGCTGCCCGAGGGCCAAGCCCCGTGGGACACCGTCCTGTTCAGCGCCAAGGAGGCCGCCTACAAGGCCGTCCATCCGCTGACCGGCACCTGGGCTCCACTCGCGGCCATCGCCGTCACCGTGCACGCCGACGGCACCTTCACCGCCCGGCACCCGCACCTCCCGGCCGTCCGCACCGGCTCCTGGGGCGTGCACCGCGGCACGGTCGTCACCGCGCTCGCCCTCCCGGCGTCCCGGGCGGCCGCCGCGTGAGACGCCCGCCGCCTGTGGACCACGCCCGCCCCGCTCCTCGTTCGACGCCGGTACGGCTGGTGCCGAACGAGGAGCGGGGCTACGGGGTTTCGCCCTGATCGGTGTGGCGCGCGGCCGGTTCGCCTGCGGCGGGCGCGGCGGGGCTCTAGCGTGGCGTCGACGTTGTCGGCGGACGGAAGGGCGCTGAGGTGGATTTCCCGAGCAGGAAGGCCCTGGACGGGTTGACGGAGGCCGAGCACGGCGCGCTGGCGGCGATGCACGGCACGGTCAGCGGCCTGCACGCGGAGTGGCGCTCGGCGCTCGCCGTGGAGATGCGGTTGAGGTACGCGGCCGACGCCGCCGAGGGCCGTCGCGACGACGGGGACGACGGGGTGGCGCCGCGGCTCGACTACGAGGTCGCGCGGGAACTGAACGGCGCGGCCTTCGAGTTCTCGCAGGCGGTGGAGGTGCTGCTGTGGCGTACGGCCAGCGCGTACGCGGTGCTGGGCATCACCGTGCTGGACCGGCTGGTCGCCGGCAACCCGCCGCTGTCCGAGGGCGTGGTGGGGCAGCTGTGCGAGGAGCCGCTGCTCGGCGCGTTCGAAGCCGCGGTCACCATCCCGGTCGAGCAGTTGCTCGTGGCCCGCGACGGCGCCGAGCAGGCGCATGCCCGCAAGGGGCGGCGGAGGATGGCCGCACTCGTGGAGCAGGCGTACGGGTGCCTGGAGGACGAGGCGCTGCCGGCCGCCGCAGGACGGGTCGCCGCGGCTCGGAGCCGTCTGTCGGTGGCGGCTCCGGAGGGCTTCGACGCGCCGTGGCTGGGCTACCTGGAGCCGCTGGTCGGACTCGCGCGGCAGGGGCCGTACGAGATCAGCGCGTTCCTGAGGCGCCGGGCCTGAGGCGACGGACCCGACCCGGCCGGGCCGCCCCGGCGGCGGCACGTGATGCGGCCTCCGGGGGGCCGGCTGCCGGGTGGACGGCCGGACCGACGTGGTCGGGCAGCCGGTCAGGCCGCCGTGGTCGGGGCGCCGGGGCGGTCGTCCTGTCGCGCGACGGCCACCGACCACTGCGGGAACTGCTCTGCGGGTATCGCGGAGGAGGCGGCGGAGTCGGGGCGCAGCGACGCGGCGGGGAGGAACACGACGCGGCAGCGCCGGCACAGCCAGGTCGCCCGCCACACCTGGTGGAGCTGCTGCCACTGCTCGTAGGTCCGCGGCCACTGGTCCGCCGCGTCGCTCCGCCGGCTCCGGTGGGCGAAGTGGACGGCGAGTCCGATGCCCAGCAGGACCGCGGCGAAAAGGAACGCGCCGTAGTGGTAGCCGAACTGGTACGCGGCGTCGTCGACGTCGGCGGCCTTGTCGCCGGAGCCCAGCGTGGTCAGTCCCAGCAGGCCCATGAGGCCGGCCAGGACGAAGAGGGCGATCGCGGCCCCGCTCGTGCCCCGGGGCTCGGACGGCATCGTCAGCAGCTCCCGCGTCGGCGGGTCGAGCGGCCGGTCGGAGTCCAGGAGGGCGAGGCGCACGGTGACGGTTTCGTCCGCCGTGGCGCAGGTCGGGCAGGTGGTGCTCATCGAGAGGTGGCTCCGGAAGTGGTGCACGGTGTACGTGGTGTACGGAGGAGCACGTAGTACAGCACAGGGAACTGACTGCTCGTGCGACCGGCCCCGGAGCCGGGAGGCCGCTCCCGGCGGGAGGCGGCCGCGGCGGGTCACGACGGGTCACGGCTCGTCACGGCGCCTCCGGGGGCGAGGGCGAGGTCGGCGAAGCGCTCCGCGATCAGCCGGTGGGCCTCCGGGGAGGGGTGGAGGCCGTCGGGGAGCGGGTGGGCCTCGTGGTCGGGCTCGCCGTAGAGGGCCAGGCCGTCCAGGTGGTGGAGGTGGTGGTCGCCGTCGGCCCGGCGGTCGGCGACGATGCGGGCCAGTTCGGCGCGGATGACGGTGAGGGTGAGCCGGCCGGCGGCGACGTCGGCGGGGTCTCCGGTGGCTCGGAAGCGCAGGGTGCCGCTGCTGAAGTCGGGGGCGAGCGGGCCCGGCACGGTTTCGTGGAGCGGGCAGAGCAGCGGGGAGACGAGCAGCAGTGGCGTGCTCGGGTGGCCGTCCCGGACGGTGTCCAGGAAGCCGTGGACGGCCGGGGTGAAGGCGCGCAGCCGCATCAGGTCGGTGTTCACCAGGTTGATGCCGAGCTTGAGGCTGATCAGGTCCGCGGGGGTGTCGCGGATGGTGCGCGCGGTGAAGGGGTCGAGCAGGGCGCCGCCGCCGAAGCCGAGGTTGGTCAGGTCCAGGCCCGTGCGGTTGGCGACCAGGGCGGGCCAAGTGCCGGTGGGGTGCGCGGCGTTGGAGCCGTGGCTGATCGAACTGCCGTGGTGCAGCCAGCGCTTGCGGGCGCCGGCCGGGACCGGCTCGACCGGGGCGTCGGTGTCGAGGGCGATCAGTTCGGTGGTCTCGGTGTGCGGGAGCCAGATCTCGACGGTCTTGTCCCGCTCCGGCAGGCCGGTGAACCGGGCGCTGCCGGACGGCCCTTCGGTCAGTTCGAAGCGGCCGGTGGCGAGGTCGACGGTGCGCAGGTTGCCGCCGGGGACGCCGGCTTGCGCGGTGAGCCGGCCGTCCACCAGCAGGTCGTAGACGCCGTCCGGGACGTTCGGGACGCCCGGGTAGGCGCGCTTGGTGGGGACGGCGTGCAGCGTGATCGTGGTGGCGCGGGTGCGGAAGGCCAGCCGGACGCCGGAGGGCTGGGACTCGGCCATCGCGAGCTGCTCGTCCGGGATCCGTCGGCGGGCGGCGGCGGGCAGGCGGTGCGGCAGCAGGCCGCGGCGGGTGTGTTCGACGTCGAGGTGGCCGTGGAGGAGGTCCTCGGTGACGGGGGTGGTGATCGTGGTCATGATGCTTCTTCGGTTCGTCGGTTCGTCGGTTCGTCGGTTCGTCGGGTCGCCTGGTCGTCAGACCGGGCTCATGGGCGGATGGCCGGACTGGTCGTACGGGAGGCCGGTCAGTCGGTCAGCCGGTCGCACGGACTCCGCCCGAGCGCAGCAGCGCGTCGAGGGAGTCGATGATCCAGTCCCAGGACTGCCGCGCGTCGACGGCGGTGTGGCTGAAGCCGCCGGCCGCCTCCAGGCTGATGTAGCCGTGGAAGACGCTGCCGAGCATCCGCACCGCGTGGGTCTGCTCCGGCTCGCCCAGGTCGTAGCCGCGCAGGAGCGCCCTGGACATCTGGGCGTGCCGGACGCCCGCGCTGGCGGCGGCCGTCTCGGCGTCCAGGCGCAGGCGGGTGGCGTCGTAGCGGCCGGGGTGGCGGGCCGCGTAGTCGCGGTAGGCGTCCGCGAAGGCGGCGAGCGCGTCGCGGCCCGCCCGGCCGGCGAGGGCGTCGGCGACGAGGTCGGCGAGTTCCTCCAGGGCGTACAGGGCGATCCGGGTCTTGAGGTCCTGGGAGCTCTTGAGGTGGGAGTAGAGGCTGGCCGTCCGGACGCCGAAGCGGCGGGCGACCGCGGCGACGGTCACCTGGTCGAAGCCGACCTCGTCGGCGAGTTCGGCGCCCGCGACGACCAGGCGTTCGACGGTCAGCCCTGCCCGTGCCATGTGCGTTCTCCCGTACGGTCGCGTCGGTGGCCTACGGACAGTATGGGATTGCCTAAATGGTTTAGGCAAATGGAAGCGACCTGCTCAGCCCGCTCAGCCCGCTCAGCCCGCTCAGCCCGCTCAGCCCGCCAGGATCACCGTCTCCGCCGGCCCCGAGAAGCCCGCCGCCTGCGGCTGGCTGCCCGTGGCGGCCAGCCGGCGGTGCTCCTGCGGACTGACGCCGCGCACCCGCTTGAAGGCCGCCGAGAGCGCGAAGGCGTTGCTGTAGCCGACCTTGCGGGCGGCGAAGGCGACGGTGCACTCGGGCTCGCGCAGCAGGTCGGCGGCGACCGCCAGGCGCCAGCCCGCCAGGTACGCCATCGGGGGCTCGCCGACCAGCGCGGTGAAGCGGCGGGCCAGGCCGGCCCGGGAGACCCCGACCCGCTGGGCCAGGTCGGCGACCGTCCACGCGGTGGCCGGATCGTCGTGCATCAGCCGCAGCACCGGGCCGACCACCTGGTCGTGCTGGGCGCGGTACCAGGCGGGGGCACCGGAGTCGGGGGCGGCCAGCCAGGAGCGCAGCACGGAGACCACCAGCAGGTCCAGGATGCGGTCCAGGACGAGCTCCTGGCCGGGCTCGTTGCGCCCTATCTCGGCGGCCAGCAGGTGCACCAGGGTGTCGTCCGCGCCGGTGCCGGCCGGGCGGACCAGCAGCGCGGGCAGGCAGCCCAGCAGTCGCTGGCCGATCTCGTGCTCGGCCTGGTAGGTGCCGGACAGCACCACCGAGGAGGCCCGGTCGCCCTCCCGCCCCTGGCCCCAGGTCCGGACGCCGAGCGACATCACCTCGGAGACGTCCACCCCGCCCTTGGTGCAGACCTGGCCCGGGCCGACGATCACGTCCACCGGGGTGTCCGGGTCGTCCGCCACGGTGTACGGCTCCGGGCCGCGCACGATCGCCACGTCCCCGGGGTGCAGCAGCAGCGGGGTGCCGCGCTCGGGCAGGATCCAGGCGTCGCCGCGGACCATCGTCACGACCGAGAGCGGGGCCCGGTCCTCGATCCGCAGCGACCACGGCGGGGTGAGGATGGAGCGCAGCAGGAACGCGCCACGGGCCTTGGGGCCGTCGAGGAGTCCCGTCAGAGTGTCCATGCCGCCAAGTGTAGACGTCGGCACATCATTTGACGCTTCGTCATTTGAGAGACTCTTGAGTGATCGAGGTGGCCCGCACCGCCCCGATGCCGGATGATCTGCCCACGGGGTATGGACCGAGACACGGCGAACGCGATACGGCGGTACGGCAGTACAGCGGTACCGACAGCGAGAAGTGAGGGGCTCACGACGATGGAAACGGCACGCACACTCGTCCTGGTGGCGGCCACTGTCACCTGTGGACTGACCGCGGGACTGTTCTACGGATTCTCCTGCTCGGTCATGCCCGCGCTCGCGCGGGCCGAGGACCGGACCTTCATCGAGGTCATGCAGCGCATCAACAAGGCGATCCTGAACGGCTGGTTCGTCCTCGGCTTCGTCGGCGCCCTGCTCGCCACCGCGGCCGCGGTCGCCCTGCACCTGCCCTCGGACGGGCACGACGTCCTGCCCGCGACCATCGCCGCCCTCGTGCTGTACATCGCGATGATCGGGGTGACCCGCTCGGTCAACATCCCGCTGAACGACGAGCTCGAGGCCGCCGGGTCGCCCCAGCGGATCGCCGACCCGGCCGCGGTGCGCAGCCGCTTCGAGGCGCGCTGGGTGCGCTTCAACGTGCTGCGCACCCTGCTGTCGACCGGCGCGCTGGCCTGCCTCGCGTGGGCGCTGATCCTCAACGGGCAGAGCTGACCGGCCCCGACCCGCTCGACGGGCGGAGCCGACCGGGCCGAGCCCCTTCGACGGCCGGCCCGGACCCGCTCAGCAGCCGGGCCGAGCCCGCTCGACGGGCGGCCCCAGCGCGCCGCCCGTCCCCCGCCACCCTCTGCCGCCGGCCCGACTCAGCCGCAGAGGGTGGCGAAGCCGTACCCGCGTGCCTTGAGCGTGGAGATGATCGTCGGCAGCGCGGCCACCGTCTGACTGCGGTCGCCGCCGCCGTCGTGCATCAGGACCACCGATCCGGGACGGACGTTGTCCAGCACCCGTGACCGGATCGCGGCCGTGCCGGGGCGGGACCAGTCCGCCGGGTCCACCGACCAGAGCACGACCTGCTTGCCGAGCGCCGCGGCCTTCGAGCGCACCGTGCTGTTCACCGCGCCGTACGGCGGGCGCAGGCAACTCGGGGTGCGGCCGGTCCGCGCGCGGATCGCCCGGTCGGTGTCGGCCACCTGCGCTTCGAGTGCGGCGGCGGAGAGCTTGCGCAGGTCCGGGTGCGACCAGGAGTGGTTCTGCACGCTGTGGCCCTGCTTGGCGACCTGCGCGGTCACCGAGGGGTGGGCGGCGACGTTCTGCCCGATCTCGAAGAAGGTCGCGCGCACCCCGTACCGGGCGAGCGTCGCCAGGACCTTGGGCGTGTAGGCGGGGCTGGGGCCGTCGTCGAAGGTCAGGTAGACCACCTTGCCGCCGTTGGCGCCGGCCGCCTCCGCCCCGGTGGCGGGCAGGGCGACCGCCGCTCCCGCCGCCAGGGCGACGACGAGCGCGCCGATCGCGGTCCGGATCCTGCCGACTGCCGTTCGCCTGCCGGGTCGTACGGTCATGTCTGCCCCCTGCGGTCGGAACTCCCGTGCACCGGCCGCCAGTCTGCTCCCGAGGGGCCGTCCGCCGCGACCCTCCGTCGATCGCGAGCGAACGGAACCGGCCAGTGGGTGCACCGGGTGGCGAGCACCGCCGGGCATCGCCGGGCACCGCGGGTATCGGACATGCCGAGGCCCCCGGCGGGGTTCCGCCGGGGGCGCGGTGCGGGGGTTCGGCGTTCAGCGCCCCGCGCGGCCGTGCAGCACCAGGGAGCGGGTCAGCGCGAACAGTCCGCCGGCGCAGAGCGCGGTGCGGAGCATGTTGACCGGGACCCAGGTGTCCGCGAACTTGGCCCGTACGGCGGCCAGGTCGTGGATCTGCGCCGGGTCGCCGGCCGCCGCCAGCTCGTTGTTGAGCGGGATGTTGACGCCCATGGTGACGATCAGCGCCACCACGTACAGCGCCGTCGCGGCCGCCGCCCAGAGCGCGGCCTGGCGCCGGCCGGCCTTGTGCTGGAGCCAGGCGGCGATGCCGGTGGCGAGGAACGCGCCGACGAAGACCAGGCCGAACAGCCCGTTCCCGTCGATCGCCTTGTTGATCTGCTGCATCGCCGCCACGTAGGTGTGGTCGTCGCCCGCCGCGAGGCCCGGCATCACCGAGACGTCGAAGGCGAAGAACAGGCCCGCCATCAGGCCCATCGCGACGGTGGCGCCCACCAGGAGCGGCCCGGCGGCCTTGCTCCGGGTGGCGGGTACGGCCGGGGCCGTACCGCCCGGCGCGAGGCCGGTGAAGGACTGTGCGGCGGTGTAGGAAGCAGGGGTCGCGGTCTGATTCGAGCGCATCGGATTTCCTTCGGTCTCCCCGGTCCCCGCCCGACGCGGGGACCCTCCCGGTGTCCGGGCCGCCGGCCTCCTCACCGCTCCCGGCCGGGGCCGGGTGTTCGGTCAGGCGGTCGGCGCCGCCCGGCACCGACGATCAAGTGAACTGCCGTACGGACGGCAGGTGTTGCCCTTCTGGCTGGTCACGCGTTCCACACGCCCGAGGCGGCGGCCTCGCGGGCGTAGTCGGCGAAGTCCCGCGGCTCACGGCCCAACGCCCGCCGCACCCCGTCGCCCAGCGACGCGTTGCGGCCGTCCAGGATCACCGAGAACAGCTCCGCGAAGTCCGCCGGCAGCCCCGCCGCCTCCAGCACCCCCCGGTACGACTCCTCCGACACCGCCTCGAACCGCACCTCACGCCCCGTCGCCGCCGACAGCTCCACCGCCACGTCCGAGAACGTCAGCAGCCGCGGCCCCGTCAGCTCGTACACCTCCCCCGCGTGCCCCGCCTCCGTCAACGCCGCCACCGCCACGTCCGCGATGTCCTCCGCGTCCACGAACGGCTCCACCGCACCACCCACCGGCAGCGCCAACTCCCCCGCCAGCACCGGCTCCAGGAAGAACGACTCACTGAAGTTCTGGTTGAACCACGCGCACCGCACCACCGTCCACGCGGCCCCCGACTCCATCACCGCCTTCTCCCCCGCCTCCGCGGCCTCCTCACCGCGCCCCGACAGCAGCACCAGCCGCCCCACCCCGCGCTCCGCCGCCAACCGCGAGAACGCCCCCACCGCCTCCACCGCACCCGGGAACGCCAGATCCGGGTAGTACGTCAGATACGCCGCACTCACACCCTCCAACGCCCCCTCCCACGTCCCCTCGTCGTGCCAGTCGAACGGCACCGCACCCGAACGCGACCCCACCCGCACCCCGTACCCCAGGGCCGTCAGCCGGTCCGCCACCCGCCGACCCGTCTTCCCCGTCCCACCGACCACCAGCACGACACCGGACTCGACCGCGAGATCCACCACACCAGCCATCACAATCACCCTCACTCGGAGTAGGAGCCTGTTCGGATCGGCGGACCCGCCGGTGTTCGTGAACCCTGCGCGTCCGTCCTTGTGCTCACCAGTCAAGGCCACTCCGGGCCGGCGAACCATAGCCTCCGCACTCAGTTCCATGCGCGAGCGTCTACACCCCCGCCGCGCCCCCTCCGCCCTCCACCAGAACACACCCAAGCCGCCACGAACCACCCGTCTCGACCCCTCCTCCAGCAGCCCTTGAGCATCCGGCCGGACACTCCGCCGGAGTGGGCCCGGGTGGTGGCCATCGGTTGAGCATCCGGAGCCGGGCGGGGGCGCTGCCGGGGGGCGGCTCAGCGGAAGGCGGCGATGTTCTCGGAGACCCAGCGGCGGAAGGGCCTGGCGGGGGATCCGGTGACCGCTTCGACGGTGTCGCGCACCTCCAGCAGCTCGTCGTTGACGTCGCCGCCCGTCACGTCCAGCACCGCGTCCGCGGCCTCGGCCCCCAGGAGCGCGGACAGTTCCCGGTGGGCCTCCGCACGGCCGGTCTCCGCGACGGGCACCTCCCGCCCCAGGGCCGCCGCGACGGCCTCCAGCTGCTGCCGGGCCGTCACCCGCCGTGGGCCGGTCAGCGCGTAGGTCCGTCCCCGGTGGCCGGGTTCGGTGAGCGCCACGCGCGCCACGGCCGCGATGTCCGCGGGGTGGACGGTGGGCAGCCCGGTGTCCGCGTACGGCACGCGGACCGTCCGGCGCTCGCGGATCGCCGACGCCCACCACAGGGCGTTCGAGGCGAACTGCGTCGGCCGGAGCACCGTCCACGCCATGCCGCTGTCCATGAGCAGCCGCTCGACGGCGGCGTTCTCGCGGGCGGGGCCCAGGTGCGGATGCGTCTGGACGGTGATGGACGACACCAGCACCACGTGCTCGACACCCGACCGGCGGGCGGCGGCGAGGATCTCGGCGTCGGAGCCGATCCGCGACACCAGGAACAGCGAGCGCACCCCGTCGAGGGCGGACGCCAGGGCGTCCGGGTCGGCGAAGTCGCCTTCGCGCACCTCCACTCCCTCGGGGAACCGGACCCGGGCGGCGTCACGGGTGAGGCCTCGGAGGGGACCCGCTCCGTGCGCCCGCAGGTCCTCCAACAGGGCGCGTCCGATGTTCCCGGTGGCTCCGGTCACAAGAATCATGGGCCTTCTCCTGTCATCTGACGACTGATCGGAGGGAAGGCTAGGAATTCAAGCGGGCTTGAGGTCAAGCAGATCGCCGAGGAGGCACCCGGCAGCAGCCGTGCGAGGTCCTGAGCCTGCCCACCGAACGCGACCGCGCACGGCGCACCCGCGATGTCGCCACGGCCCGGCTACGGCAGGTCCGGTAGGGGGCGGACGAGACCGGTCGGGCATGATGCCTCGGTGTTCTACGAAGATCTGACCGAGTACACCTACAACGCCAAGGACTATTTCGACGAGCCGGAGCCCGGGTTCCGCGCCCTCTGGTACCGCCCCGCCTACACCCGGTTGAACGTCGGCTGGCTGGAGGCCGGCCAGCCCTATCCGACCGGGACGGTGCCCGCCGAGTTCACGGCGAAGCTGAGGGCCGTCCAACAGGTGCAGTGGATGAACGTCTGCCTCGGGCTGCACGACTGCGACCTGTGCCCGCCGGGCGACGAGTACCCGGAGGGCAACGGCGAGATCCGGATCCCGGGCGCGCCGCCGATCGCCTATGCGGCACCGTTCCTGATCACCCACTACATCACCGCGCACGACTACCGGCCGCCGACCGAGTTCATCGACGCCGTCATGGCGGTCGACCTCGACGCCTGGGCGGCGGCACAGTGGCCCGAGGTGCCCTTCCCGTGGGTGCCGGAGGAAGGGGTCGAGTGGCTGCTGGAGTAGCAGCGCCGCGGGCGGAGGAGGCCGGATTGCCGGACTCCTCCGCCCGCGGCGGGGGCTCAGCGGACCATGGCCGCCAGGACGCTGCGCCAGTCCTCGCCGGGTTCGGGGGCGAGGGGAGCGGCCAGGGTGTCCGCGCGGTAGTGCCAGGGGCGGCGGAGGTCCTCGTCGGCGTCGGGGGCGGTGGTGATGGGGCTGCTGGAGCCGAGCAGGCGGACCAGTTCGGCGGTGAACTCGGGCCAGGAGACGTGTCCGCTGACCGCGTTGACGACCCGGCCGGCGGCGGGGTGGTCGGGGGTGAGGCAGGCGGTGAGGGCGCGGGCCAGGGCGGCGGCGTGCACCCAGGACGCGCCGTACCACTCGTCGTCGGCGGGCAGGCCGATCGGGCGGCCGGCCAGGGCGGCCTGGTAGAGGGCGCCGGTGGAGCCCCAGCGGAGCTGGTCGCGCAGGCGGTGGTGCGGGCCCCAGACGATCGGGGCGCGGACGGCGACGGCCTGGCCGCGGCCGGTGGCGGCGGCCTCGAAGAGGATCCGCTCGCTGTCCAGCTTGGCCTGCCCGTACGGGGTGACCGGCGCGCCGCTGGGAGCGCCCTCGGGGACCTCGGTGCCCGGCGGGCGGCCGTACGCGTCGATGCTGCTGACGAAGACGAACGGGCCGCCACGCCAGCCGTCGACCAGCGCGCGCATCGCGGCGAGGTCGGTGGCGTGGTCGGTGAAGGTGCAGGCGGAGTGGATGACGGCGTCGACGCCTTCGACGGCCCGGCGCAGGCTGTCGAGGTCGCCGAGGTCGCCCTCCGCGACCTCGGCGCCGTTCAGCGCGGGCAGGTGCGCGGACTCGGGCCGGACCAGCACCCGGACCGGCCGGCCCTGGGCCATCAGCTCCTGGAGCACGGCCGCGCCGACCCCTCCGGTGGCGCCGGTGAGCAGGACGGTGCCGGTGCGGGCGCCGGTGGTCCGCGGGCGGGCCCCGGCCTGGGCGAGGGCGGCGCTGCGTTCGTCCGCGCGGGTGGCGAGCAGGGCGGCGAGGGCGCGCGGGGTGCGCTGTTCCAGGATGTCGAGGCCGGTGAGCGGCAGCCCGGTGCGGGTACGCAGGCGTTCGGCGAGCTGGACGGCGATGAGGGAGTGGCCGCCGAGGGCGAAGAAGTCGCCGTCGGCGGGCGGGGTCGCGCTGAGCAGTTCGCCGAACGCCTGCCGGACGACGTCCAGCGGGCCGTCCTCCAGCGGAGCGGTACCGGACAGCGGAGCGGTACCGGACAGCGCGGCGGTGCCGGGCTGCGGGCCCGCGCCGGGCAGCCGGTCGCGGTCCGGGGTGCCGTCGGGGAGGCGGGGCAGCCGGTCCAGCAGGGTGACCGCGCGCGGCAGTTCGGCGGCCGGCAGGCGCCCGCGCAGGGCGGCCCGCAGGGCGCTGCCGGTCGGCGCGACCGGCCCGCGCACCACCGCGTAGGCGAGCGGCGGGCCGTCGGGGTGCTCGACGACGGCCGCCTCGACCACCGCGGGATCGGCCGTGAGGGCAGCCACCACCGGGTGCTCGACGGCGGCCAGCCGCTCGCCGGGCAGTGCGGACAGTGCCAGCTCCGGGTTGCCGGCCACGGCGGTGAGCAGCGCGGCGAAGGCGTCGGCGAGCCGGGCGGCGGTGCTCGCGTCCAGCGCGTCCCGGTCGTGCTGGACCAGGACGCGCGGCCGCGGGCCGTCCTCCAGCAGCAGGGTGAGGCCGAACTTGGCCAGTCCCAGGTCGAGTTCGACGTTCTCGGTGTCGAGGCCGGGCAGCACCAGCGGGTCGGCGATCCGGAGCAGGTCGCAGCTGACCGAGAGCAGCGGGGTGCCGTCCGCCCCGCGCGAGGCCGCGCCGAGCCGCTCGACCACGAGGTCGAACGGCACCTCGTGGTGCTGCTGGGCGTCGAGCAGGGCGGTGCGGACGAGACCGAGCAGTTCGGCGAACGACGGGTCTCCGGACGGATTCGTCCGCACGGCGAGGGTGTTGACGGCGAGGCCGACGGTCCGGCGGAACTCGGGCCGCGCGCGGTGGCCGCTGGCGCAGCCGAGGACGAGGTCGTCCTGCCCGGAGGCGGTGCGCAGCACGGCGAACGCGGCGGCCAGGACGACGGTGTACAGCGTGGCGCCGTGCCGCGCGCCGAGGACGCGCAGCCCTTCCACCACGGCGGGGTCCACCGGGGCGGCGTGCAGGGCGGCGCGGCGCTCGCGGGCGCCGGGCGGGACGGGCCGCAGCAGCGACAGCGGCCGGGCTCCGGACAGACCGGCCGCGAGGGTGTCGGCGGCGGCCGTCAACTCGGCCTCCCGGGCTCGCTCCTGGCGGGCATAGTCGGCGTACGAGGGGGCCATCGAAGGGAGTTGGGCCGGAACCCCCTCGCATCCGGCGCGGTACAGCGCGGCGATGTCCGACGCGATGAACGGCAGCGAGCCGCCGTCCACCGCGATGTGATGGATCGTCAGCAGCAGCGTGTGGTCCTCGGGCCCGTGTCGCAGCAGCAGGGCGCGCAGCACCGGGCCGGCGGCGAGGTCGAACGGGCGGGCGGCCTCGGCGAGGAGCTGCTCGGGGCCGGTGGCGTCCAGCACCGGCAGCGGCACCGGGGCGACCGGGTCGGTCTGCTGGTAGGGCTGGTCGCCCCGGCGCGGGTAGCGGGTGCGCAGGACGGCGTGCCGCTCGGTCAGGCCGGTGATCGCGGCGGCGAGGGCGGCCTGGTCGAGCGGGCCGCGCAGCCGGGTGGCGATCGGCACGTTGTAGAGGGCGCCGCCCTGGCCGAGGTGGTCCATCAGCCACATCCGCTGCTGGGCGTGCGAGAGCGGGGCCGGCTCGGCGGGTACGGCCGGACCGCCGGGCGCGACGGGTCGGGCGGGGGCGGTGGCGGTGCGGCGGTCGCGGGCGCGGCGCAGCAGGTCGGTCTGGTCGACGGTGCTCATCGGTCGGCTCCGGGGGTGTCGTCGGCGGCCCGCAGGGCGCGTTCCAGCAGGTCGGCCTGGGCGGCGACGGTCGGGTGGGCGAGGAAGTCGGCGAGCGACAGCTCGACCCCGAGGTCCTCGCGCAGGTCGTCCACCACCCACATGGCGAGCAGCGAGTGGCCGCCCTCGGCGAGGAAGTCGGCGGCCGGGTCGGTGATCGGGCGTTCCAGGGCCCGGCTCCACGCTTCGGCGACGACCTGCTGGATCGGGCCGAGCCCGGCGCCGGTGGCCGGGTGCGCCCCGGTCGGCCCGCCGCCGGCCGGGGGCGCGTCGGCCGTCTCGTTCACAGGCGGGTGCGCGTCGGCCGCCCCACCGACGGCCGTCTCGTCCCCGGCCGGGTGCGCCCCGGCCCGCTCGTCGGCGGCCAGCGCCCGCCGGTCCACCTTCCCGCTGCCGGTCAGCGGCAGCGCGGCGAGCACGGTCCAGGCGGTGGGCACCAGGTGGGCGGGCAGCTGCTCGGCCAGCCGGGCGCGCAGCGCCTCGACGGCCGGGCAGGCGCCCTCGGCGAGCACCAGGCAGGCGGTGAGCGCGGCGTCGGGCTGCCCGGCCCGGCGGACCACGACCGCCGCCTCGGCGACCTCGGACAGCTGGAGCAGCGCGTGCTCGACCTCGCCGGGTTCGATCCGGTAGCCCCGCACCTTGACCTGGTCGTCGGTGCGCCCGTGGTACTCCAGGGAGCCGTCCGGCAGTTGGGCGACCCGGTCGCCGCTGCGGTAGGCGCGTCCGATGCCCGGCAGTTCGCGGAAGCGCTCGGCGGTCAGCTCCGGCCGGTCGAGGTAGCCGAGGGCCAGCCGGTCGCCGGCGATCCACAGTTCGCCGACGGCGCCCGGCGCCACCGGCGCGAGGCCCTCGTCCAGGACGTAGGCGCGGGCGCCGCCGAAGGTCCGGCCGATCGGGACGGAGCCGGCGCAGTCGGCCGGGGTGACCCGGTGGACGGTGGTGAAGGTGGTGGCCTCGGTCGGCCCGTACCCGTTGACCAGTTCGAGCCAGGGGAAGGCCCGCAGCACGGCGCCCGCGTGCTCGGCGGAGATCGCCTCGCCGCCGACGACCAGGGTGCGCAGCACGCCGAAGATCCGGGAGCGCCGGGCGGCCAGGTGGTGGAAGAGCGCGGTGGTGAGGAAGACGGTGGTGACGCCGAAGCTCTCGACGTCGCGGACCAGGTCCTCGGCGCTGGGCCGCTCGCTCGGGGAGACGGCCACGGCGGCGCCGCGGGCGAGCGGGGCCCACAGTTCGAAGGTGGCGCCGTCGAAGGAGACGGTGGAATGGAAGAGCACCCGGTCGCGCGGGCCGAGGACGACCGCGTCCTCGGCGGTGACCAGGTCGGCGACGGCGCGGTGCGGGACGAGGACGCCCTTGGGGCGGCCGGTGGAGCCGGAGGTGTAGTAGAGCAGGGCGGGCGCGGCCGGGTCGGCGGCGTCGGGCGCCGTGCCGTCGGTGGCCTCGGTGCCGCGCTCGGTCAGCACCAGGGTGAGCTCCTCGGGGAGCCCGGCCTCGGCGAGCAGCCCCTTGTCGCCGAGGACGAGTCGGAGGTCCGCGTCGGCGGTCAGTTCGGCGATCCGCGGGCGCGGGTAGGCCGGGTCGATCGGGACGGCCAGGGCGCCGGCCCGCCAGACGGCGAGCTGGGCGACGACGTACCGGGTCGAGCGGGCGCACAGCAGGCCGACGGCGCTGCCGGGGCCGATCCCCCGGGCGGCCAGGACGGCGGCCAACCGGCCTGCGGCGTCGACGAGTTCTCGGTAGGTGAGGACGGTGGAGCCGTCGGTCACGGCGAGCGCGTCGGGCCGGCTCTCGGCCTGCCGGGCGACCAGGGCGGGCAGGTCGGTCAGGGCGGTCAGGGCCGGCGGGTCGGTCACAGCAGACCGGGCCGCGGCGGGCGAGGACATGGTGGTCACGGTGGTTCCCTTCCGGGCGCCCCGGCCGGGTGGGCCGGGGCGCCCCGCTGAGGAGGTTCGGGCGGGGTCAGGCGGTCGCGGCCAGATCGGCCACCCGTTCCTCGATCAGCCGGGCGACGGCCCGCAGGTCGGGCTGGCGCAGCACCAGGGGGGCGCGCAGCCGGACGCCGTACTCGTTCTCCAGGGCCTCCAGCAGTCTCGCGGCGGCGAGCGAATTGCCGCCCGCGGCCAGGAAGTTGTCCTCGGGACCGAGGTCGGCGCGGCCGATCAGCTCGCGGCAGAGCTTCAGCACGGTCCGCTCGACCGGGCCGTGCCCTTCCTCCACCGCGTCCGGCACCGCCACGTCGGCCAGCAGGGCCTGGTGGTCCACCTTGCCGTTGGCGTCCAGCGGGAAGCGCTCCACCAGGTGGACGGCGGAGGGCACGGCCTGCTCGGGCAGCCAGGGCCGGACGGAGTCGAGCAGCGCCGCCGGGTCGGCGCCGTCCTCGGCATGGACGAAGGCCAGCAGTCGGACCCCGCCGGTCGGCGCCTGTTCGGCGGCGACCACCGCCCGGCGCACCTGCGGGTCGCGCTCGAAGGCGGCCTCGACCTCGGCGGGTTCGATCCGCACGCCGCTGACCTTGACCTGGTCGTCGAGGCGGCCGTGGAACTCCAGTACGCCGTCCGGCCGCATCACCACCCGGTCGCCGGTGCGGTAGACCCGGTCGGTGCCGACCACGCCGGCGGGCGCGTCGACGAAGCGGCGGGCGGTCAGCTCGGGGTCGAGGTACCCGGCGGCCAGGCCGCGGCCGCCGATCCGCAGCTCGCCGGCCGTGCCGCGCGGTACCGGACGGCCGTCCTCGTCGGTGACCAGGACGACGACGCCGTCGATCGGCAGGCCGATCGGCGGGGCGCCGGCGCCGTGGTCCCCGCCGGGGGCCATGGTGTGCATGGTGGTGGTGACGGTGGCCTCGGCGGGGCCGTAGGCGTTGTGGACGGTCGCGGTGACGTCGGGCCCGGGGGCGCGGCGCAGCCGGTCGCCGCCGATCACCAGGTGGCGCAGCGCCAGCCCGGCGGGCCAGGGCCGGCCGAGGACGGGCTCGGCCAGCGGGGTGGGCAGGATGGACACGGTGATGCCGGCCTCGCGCCACCAGTCGGTGAGCGCGCCGGTGTCCCAGCGGACCGCCTCGGGGGCGACGACCAGGGCCGCGCCGGAGGTGAGGCCGGCCCACAGCTCCTGCACGTGCGGGTCGAAGGCGACGCCGATCAGCAGGCTGTGCCGCTCCCCGGGGCCGAGGCCGGTCGCCCCGCGGTACCACTGCAGCAGCGCGCCGAGCGCGGGCTCGGTGACGGCGACGGCCTTCGGGGTGCCGGTGGAACCGGAGGTGAGCACCGCGTAGTGGGTGCCGACCGGGACGCGCACCTGCCCGCCGGAGGTCAGGGCGGCCACCACGCCGGCGGTGGGCAGGTCCAGCGGCAGCCGCTCGCCGCCGGGCGGCAGCAGGTCCGGCTCGCCGACCAGGCAGGCCGGGCGCAGCTGCTCGGCGACGGCGCGCAGCCGGCGCTCGCCGGGGCGCGGGCCGAGCGGCAGGTGGACGGCGCCGAGCTTGGCGGCGGCCAGGGTGACGGCGACCAGCGAGACCGAGTGGGCGAGGCAGACGCCGAGCAGGTCGCCGGGGCCGACCCTGCCGCGCAGCGCCTCGGCCACGGTGTCGGCGAGGCGGTCGAGTTCGGCGTAGCTGTAGACCTGCTCGCCGTCGATCAGGGCGGGGGCGTCGGGGGTGCGGTGCGCCCAGGCGGTGAACAGGTCGAGCACCGCGCCGTCCTGGTGCGGGCGGCCGTAGCCGATGCTCAGGCTGTCCGTACCCGGGTTGCCCGCGCTCAGGGTGTCCGTGCTCCGGAGTTCCGTGCCAAGGTTTTCCATCATCATCTCCACAGAAAGTGACGAGCCGTCAGTTCGATGCCTTGGAAGGCGCGTTCACTTGGCGTCCGCGGCGAGGGCGCGGGCCTGGTCGGCCAGCACGGCGTGGCGGAACAGGGTGCGCAGCGGCGGGCGGCTGCCGAGGTGGGGCTCCAGGTACGCGGCGAGCTGGGCGGCGAGCAGCGAGTGGCCGCCGACCTCGAAGAAGTGCGAGTCCGCGGTGAAGCGGTCGTGGCCGAGCACCTCGCGCCAGGCGGCGGCGATCAGTTGCTGTCCGGGGTCGGCGAACTCGCCCGGCGCGCCCTCCTGCGGCTCCGGGGCCTGCTCCACCAGGCGGGCGAGGGCGGCGCGGTCGGGCTTGCCGCCGGGCAGGGTCGGCATCGCGGCGACGGCCGTCCAGCTCGCCGGGACGAGTCCGCCGGGCAGCCGGCGGGCGAGCGCCTCGTGCAGGGCGGCCTGGTCGGGGCGGTCGGCGCCCTCCAGGAAGCCGACCAGGCGGGGGCCGGTCCGCGGGTCGGTGTGCAGCAGCACCGCGCAGGAGCGGCCGCCGAGTTCGGCGGAGGCGGCGGCCTCGATCTCCTCCAGCTCGATCCGGTGGCCGCGCAGCTTGACCTGGTTGTCGGCGCGGCCGAGGAAGCACAGCCGCCCGTCCAGGTCGCGGTAGCCGCGGTCGCCGGTGCGGTACACCCGGGCGCCGCCGAGCGCGGGGACGGTCGTGAAGCGGGCCGCGGTGGGCTCCGGCAGGCCGAGGTAGCCCTCGGCCAACAGGCCGCCGCTGACCACGAGTTCGCCGACGCAGCCGGGGGCGAGCGGGCGCAGGGTGTCGTCCAGGACGTGGACGCTCACGCCGTCGAGTTCGGCGCCGAGCGGGATCTCGCCGTCCTCGGCGACGTCGGCGGCGGTGATCTCGTACACGGTGGAGGTGACGGTGGCCTCGGTGACGCCGTAGGCGTTCAGCACGGTGGTGGCCCCGGTCAGGCCGGTCAGCGCCCGGGCGGGCAGCCGCTCGCCGCCGAGCACCAGCAGCCGGGGCGCCCAGCGGCCGTCGTCCAGCGCCGCGCGCAGGTCCTCGCGGACGGCGAGCAGGTAGCTGGTCGGCAGGTTGGCGACGGTCACGCCGCGGGCGGCCAGCACGGCGACCAGTTCGGGCCCGGTGGGCACCTCGCGCTGCGGCACGACGAGGGCGGCGCCGGCCGCGAGGGCGGGCAGCACCTCCTCCAGGGCCACGTCGAAGGACGGCCGGGCGAACAGCAGCGCCCGGTCGGCGGAGGTGAGGCGGTAGCGGTCGACGATCGCGGCGACGTACCCGGCGAGGGCCTCGCGGCCGACCAGGACGGGCTTGGGGACGCCGGTGGAGCCGGAGGTGTGGATCACGTACGCGGCGCCGTCCAGCACGGCGGCGGGCTCGGCCTTCGGGAATTCGGGGCCGTCCAGCAGCGCCGGGGTGACGCCCTCCTCCGGCAGTGCCGACGCGCTCTGCCGGGTGGTGAGGACGAGCGCCGGGCTCAGCCGCTCCAGCAGCAGCCCGAGCCGGGCGGCCGGGTCCTCGGTGGACAGCGGCGCGTACACGGCGCCGTGGCGCAGGCAGGCGAGCAGCGCGACCACGCTGTCCGCGCCGCGCGGCAGCACGGCGGCGACCGGCTGGCCGGGGGTGACGCCGGCGGCGCTCATTCGCTCGACCAACTCGGTGACCCGGTGGTCGAGTTCGCCGTAGCTGATCCGCTCGGTGCCGGCCAGCAGGGCGAGCGAGGCCGGGTCGTGGGCGGCGGCCGGGTCGAGCACGGCGGGGGTGACCGCGGCGACCGGGGCGGCCTGCGCGGCCTCGGGTGCGGGGGCCAGGTCGGCGATCGGCGTCTGCGGGCGGTCCAGGTAGCAGCGCAGCAGCTCCAGCAGCCGCTCGGACAGCAGCACCGCGTCGGACTCGCGGAACAGGTCGGCGTCGTAGTCCCAGACCAGGGTCATCCCGGCGGCGCCGTGCTTCTCGCCGACCACCCGGCGGTCGTCGGGCAGCAGCACCAGGTCGAGGTCGAAGCGGGTGGTGCCGGTGTTGAAGCCCTCGTACAGCGAGACCTCGAGACCGGGCGCCTGGACGTCGGGCAGCGCCGCGTCGTGCGCGCTGAACATCACGTTGAACAGCGGGTTGTCGGCGCCGCTGGTGTGCAGTCCGAGCCGGCGGGTCAGCTCCTGGACCGGCAGGTCCTGGTACGGCAGCGCGCGCAGCAGGACGTCGGTCACCTCGTCGACGGCCTCGGTGCCGGGGACCGTCGGGTCGAGCCGCAGGCGCAGCGGGACGGTGTTGACGAACATGCCGACGGTGCCCTCGAAGCCCTCCGGGCGGTTGCCGACGGCGGTGCCGATCACCAGCTCGCGGTGGCCGCTGTGCCGGCGCAGCAGTTCGGCGAGCAGGGCGAGCAGGGTGCTGAACGGGGTGTGGCCGTCCGCCTTGCTGCGCTCGCGCAGCCGCCCGGCCAGGTCGGCGCCGATCGACTGGCGCAACTGGCCGCCGTGGTGGCGCCGTTCGGCGCGCGGCCGGGCCAGCCCGGGCAGGGTGACCTCGCGCGGCGCGTCGGCCAGCTCCCTGGTCCAGAAGTCGAGGCTGCGGTCCCGGGGGAGGTCGGCGGCAGCACGGGCGTGGTCCTCGTACGAGGGGGCGACGGGCAGTTGGTACGGCTCGCCGAGGACGGTGGCGCGGTAGACGGTGAACAGGTCGCGCAGCAGGATCGCGAAGGAGTGGCCGTCGTGGACGAGGTGGTGCTCGACGTGGATCAGCCGGTGGTGGTCCTCGCCGAGCCGGACCAGGTGCCAGCGCAGCACCGGCGCCCGGCCGGTGTCCAGCGGCTCCTCGGCCTCGGCGGCGAGCAGCCGCTGGAAGGCGGCCTCCGGGTCCTGCTCGGCGGCGAAGTCGCTGTGGCGCAGCTCCGGTTCGCAGTCCTCGGCGACCCGCTGGCCGGGCAGGCCCTCCGGGCTGGGCACCAACTCCAGTCGCAGACCCGGGTGGTGGGCCAGCACGGCGGCCAGGCCGGTGTGCAGCGCGTCCCGGTCGAGAGCGCCCCACAGGTCGAGGACGGCGGTGAAGTTGTAGGCGCGGCTGCCCGGCAGCATCTGCTCGTGCAGCCAGACGATCTCCTGTGACGGAGAGAGTGCGAACATCGTCGATTCCCTTGTGTGGTGGGCTGTGTCGGCACTGCGGTGGCCGGAAGCGGGCGTGGGGTGTTCCCGTACCGGCCGGTGGCCGGGCCGCACCGGGGTGAGGTGCGGCCCGGGGCCCGGGGGTCCCGTCCGGGGGCGTGTCGGACGGGCATGGCGGATCCGCCGTTCGGGATCCTGGGTGGGAGTTCGGCGCCCGCGGTCTCGGGCCTACGGTCCCGGGCGGGTGGTTCCGGGCGTACGGTCTCGGGCGGGCGGCGTCGGAAGTACGGTCTCGGACGTGCGGTGTCGGGCCTGCGGGGCAGGCGGGTTCAGGCCTGCGGCGCCGGGCTCGGCCGGGCGGGCAGGTGGTGCCGCAGCACGGCGAGCAGGTCGTCGAAGGCCGCGTGGGCGTCGGCCTCGGGGAAGCGGTCGCGGTCCCAGGCCAGCCGGACCAGCAGGTCGTCGCCGTGCGAGGCGGAGACGGCCATCGGCGCGGCGAGCGGGCGCCCGTCCAGGGGGGTCTCCCGGCCGGGGGTGCCGCCGAGCACCAGCGGCGGGCGGCGGTGCAGGTCGTCCAGGGTGAGCAGGCCGTCCAGGGCGCCCGACCACGGGGCCCCGGCGGTGCGGGCGGCGCGGACCACCTCGTCGAAGGGGGTGCCGGCCTGGTCCAGGTCGTCCCACCAGGCGTCCGCGAGCGCGTCCAGGTCCGCGACCGGCCCCGGAGTCGCCGGGTGCACCAGGGTGTTGAGGAAGCAGCCGAGTGCGGCGGGAGCGCCCGCCGGCCGTCCGCCCCACGGGTAGCCGAGCGCGAGCACCCCTCCCCCGGTCTCCGGCCGGGAGGGCCCCTCCGTCCGGTGCAGCCGGTGCAGGGCCGAGCCGACCGCGTCCAGCAGGGCCGGGAAGACGGCGCCGCGGGCGGCGCCCTCGGCGGCGGGCAGCCGCTCGGTGAGCATGCCGGTGGACGTGGCCGCGCTGCCGCCCGCCCCGGTCAGGCCGCCCAGCCGGCGGCCCCAGTAGGCCTGGGCGGCGGGGCCGCCGGCGGCGTCCTCGGCGTCCAACTGCAGCTCGACGGCCTGCCGGTAGTCGGCCAGCGCCTGGGGGGTGGGCCCGGCCGCGGGCGGCTCGTCCTGCTCGTACGCGGCGCTGAGCTCGGCGGTGAGCACCCCGAGCGACTGCTCGTCGCAGGCGGCGTGGTCCAGTGCGACGACGAGCAGTTCCTCGGCCCCGGACGGGTCCGCGGACGGCTCCCCGTTCGGGTCCGCGGCCACCAGCAGGCGCAGCGCGGGCCCGTCGGCGGGCCAGTCCAGCAGAGCCTCGCGCAGCGCGGCGCGGGCGGTGCCGCCGGGGGCGACGGGGATCCGGGCGGCCTCGACGGAGGGGCCGCCGGCGCGCAGCACGGGTGTGCCGCGCACGGTGGCGAAGCCTCCGCACAGCGCCGGGTGGTGGGCGGCCACCGCGGTGGCGGCGCGGGCCAGCCGCTCCAGGTCGAGGGTGCCGCGCGGGTAGGCGAACATCAGCGGGACGATGTCGCTGCGGCTCTGCGGCGTGAGCCGGCGGGTGATCAGGAACCGTCGCTGGGCGCCGGTCAGCGGGAGCAGCTCCACCGGGGATTCGGCGGCGGCGGAACGGTACCGGGCGAGGTAGGCGGCGGTGATGCTGGCGTGCACGGGAACGGTCTCCGGTTTCCGGTCGCGGCTCGGGTCGGGGATCGGTCGGGATCGGTCGTGGTGACCGATCGGGGCGTTGCTCAGGTCCGGGTGCTACGGGCAGGCAGACGGGCAGGCGGGTCAGGACACCCCCGGGCTCACGGCGCTCTCCTCCTCGCTGACGTCCGCGCCCGCGCCCGGCCCCGCCGTACGGTCCGGGTCCGGCAGCTCGCGCATCCGCCGCAGCGGGGAGAGCAGCAGCGGCAGCGGCACCAGCAGGAAGCCGACGGCGCAGACCCAGAGCGCGGCGCGCGGCCCGGCCGCGTCGGCGACCACGCCGCCGACCAGGGCGCCGATCGGCAGGGTGCCCCACACCAGGAAGCGCATGGTGGCGTTCATCCGGCCGAGCAGCTCCGGCGGGCAGAGGCTCTGCCGGAAGCTGACCTGGGCGACGTTGTAGGCGACCGCGCCGAACAGCACCACCCCGGAGGCCAGGCCGAACAGCACCACGCCCGCGCCGCCGCCGGACAGCGGCCACAGCATCGCGAACGGTGCCGTCACCAGCGTGGAGAGCCAGATCAGCCGGGCCTGCCCGATCCACCGGGCGAGCTGCCCGGCGCACAGCGCGCCGGCCAGTCCGCCGAGGGCGGAGACCGACAGCAGCACGCCAATGGCGCCCGGCGACAGGTCGAGCACCCGTACCCAGAACACCGTCTGCACGGCGGTCAGCACGGCGGAGAACAGGTTGGACGTGGCGGTGGCGGTCGCGATCGCCCGCAGCAGCGGGTGGCCGAGCACGAACCGGACGCCCTCCCCGACCTCGGCGCGCAGCGAGCGCCCCGGCTCGGGTTCCGGTCGCTGCTCCTCGACCTTGATCCGGCCGAGCAGCAGCGCGGAGACGAGGTAGCCGCAGGCGTCGGCCACGATGGCGAGCGGCGCCCCGAGCAGCTGGACCAGCCCGCCGCCGAGGCCCGGCCCGGCGATCTGCGCCGAGGAGCGGACCGTCTCCAACGCTCCGTTGCCGCCGACCAGTTGCTCGCGCGGCAGGACGGCGGGCAGGAAGGACTGGTGGGCGACGTCGAAGAACACCGTCGCCACCCCGGTGACCAGTGCCACGAGGTAGAGCTGCGGCATGGTCAGCACGCCGAGCGCGGCGGCCGGCGGGATCGACCCCACGGCCAGGCAGCGCACCACGTCGGCCCTGATCAGCACCGGCAGCTTGCGCATCCGGTCCAGCCAGGCGCCCGCAGGGAGGCCGATGAGCAGGAAGGCGGCGGTCTCGGCGGCGGTCAGCAGGCCGACTTCGAACGGCGTGGCGTCGAGCACCATCACCGCCACCAAGGGAAGGGCCACCAGGGTGACCTGAGTGCCCGTCTGGGCCGCCGCGGCTCCGGTCAGCAGGAGCCGGAAATCGCGGTGGCCGAGCAGACGGGCCTGGCGGGAGCTGGGCTTCTCGTTCATTGGTGCGACTCTCGGTCACCCCTTCGACACCGGGCAAGCACCGGGTCCGTTTCCGGACGGACCGCAGGTCGGCCGAATCCCGCCACTCGCCCGCCGGACCCTTGCGCGCTCCTTATGGACGCGTCCCGCGCGGCCGCGCCGCCGACGGCGCCCCTCGGCCAAGGCCGCGCGGCCCGACGGGCACCTTGATCACCCCGGGGCCCGCCGGTCCATTTCGACGTCCGCTATTCGGACGGGACCTTTCCGGCCACCGGACGGAGGCGCTCAACTTGGCCGGATTCCATGGAGTGCAGCCCTACCGTCACCTCATCGTGATACCGGCGTGACCGAAGCGAGCCGTAGAAGGGGATCACAGGGCGGATACGAGCCGCCCCCGGCGCGAACCGGTCCACCGGCCGCCGCCCTCGGCCCTCAGCGCCGACTGTCCGCCCCCGGCTCCGCACGGCGGGTGATCGCCAGCACCGCCATGTCGTCGTCCCGGGGCCCGCCCGTCCACCGCTCGACGTCCGCCACCAGCGCGTCCAGCACCTCCCCCGGCCCGGTGAACGGCCCCAGCGGGGCCAGGCCGAGCACCGGGTCGTAGAACTCCCCCGCCGCGTCCCGGGCCTCGGTGACCCCGTCGGTCACCAGCAGCAGCGTGCACCCGGCCGGGAACGGCCGCCCCTCCGGCAGCGGACGCGCCACGCCCAGCCCGCCCATCCCCAGCGGCAGCCCCGGGTCCGCCGCGTCCAGCCGGCGCACCCGGGGCGCGGCCCCGCCCGGCGGGTACGGGCCCAGCAGGTACGGGCCGGGGTGCCCGCAGTCGAGCGTGCGCACGCTCTCCTCCCCCGGCGGGAACTCCACCAGCAGCGCGGTGATGAACCCCTCCAAGCGCAGCTCCTCGCTCATCCGCTCGCTCTCCCGCAGCAGCGAGTCCTCCAGGGCGTCCGCGAGCGCGACCAGGTCCGGCAGCCGGTGCGAGCCCTCCCGGAAGGCGCCCAGCAGCACCGACACGGCGCCGACCGCGTGCAGCCCCTTGCCCCGCACATCGGCGATCAGCCCGCGCACGCCGTACGGGGTGACCTGCAGCGCGTACGCGTCCCCGCCGATCAGCGCCTCGTCCTGGGCGGCCCGGTAACAGGCCGCGACCGACAGCCGCCCCACCCGCGCGGGCGGCTCCGGCAGCACCGCCCGCTGCGCCGCCTCGGCCACCGAACGCACCCGCTCCAACCGCCGCCCGTGCCGGGCCACCACCCGGTTCACCGCGATCCCGAGCAGCGCCGCGAACACCGTGTTCCCCAGCTCCAGGAAGCCGGCCCGGGTCCCGAGCGACCCGTCCCGGGCGGACAGCACCAGGATGCCCAGCGCGTTGGCCGCCCCCACCGCGACGGTGTCCCCCAGCACCAGCAGCGCCCCCGCCAGCACGGCGGCCGCCGCCAGCATCGGATCGCCCCAGTAGTCGGTCGGGTCCAGCGCGTTCCACACCAGCCCGCCGACGGTCAGCAACCACGGCGCGACCCGCACGTACGGCGGCCACTGCACGGACCTCGGGGCCATCGGCGACCTGGCTTCCGTCTCGCCACCATCCGGAAGTACTCCTTCCGATCGTAGCCACGGGCCCCGGAGGCCCGCATGACGGCCGACCTCGCCGGTGGCCGAGGAACACCTCCCGCCGGTGGAGCACCGCTCACGTGCCCGCTACGCACCGCCCGCCGTGAACCGTCCCGCGCCGGACCCGGCCAGCAGCCCCTCCGGCACCCGGCGCCCGTACGCCACCAGCAGCAGGTGCTCCGCCCGCCCCTCCACGGTGAGCCGACCGTGCCCGTAGGACCACTCCGCGTCCGTCGCCTCCAGCCGGACCCCGTCCACCCGCGCCCCGAAGAACCGCAGCGTGCGGGGTGAGACACCGGCCAGCAGGGCGGTCGTACGCGCCACCGGCAGCCGGGCCGGCAGCCCGAGCGCCACGGTGATGTCGAGACCGTGGACGGCGTCGTGTGCGAGCGCCGCGATCCGGCCGCCGACCGGCGGGCGCCAGGGGTGGTCGGCGTGGTCGGCCATGGCGGCGACGAGTTCGCGCTCGCTCAGGGCGGCGGCGTCACGGCGGGCGATCCGGTCGGCCATCCGGTGGACGTTGCCGCCGGAGCGGGCGAGTTCGAGGAGCGTGCGCGCCGTCGAGTGCCGGAAGCCGGTGCTCAGGTGCGCGGCCACCTCACGGACCCGCCAACCCGCGCACAGCGAGGGCGAGTTCCACTGCTCCCAGGTGAAGGCGGCGAACACGGCGGCGAGTTCACGGCGCTCGGCCGCGATCTGCGCGCGGATCCACCGGATCTGCCCGGCGTCCTGGTCCTGCGGCACGGTTTCCATGCGTCCAGCCTGCGGCCGGAACCGTACGCCCGTCCAAGACCGGGAAGTTCTGGCACCTATGATCAGGAGTTATGGAACTGCGGCAGCTCCAGTACTTCGTCACCGTCGCCCAGCACGGCAGCTTCACCCGGGCCGCGCAGCTGCTGCACCTGAGCCAGCCCGGGGTGAGCTCCCAGATCCGGCAGCTGGAACGGGAGCTGGGCCACCCGCTGTTCGACCGCTCGGGGCGCACCGTGCGGCTCACCCCGGTCGGCGAGGCGGTACTGCCGCACGCCCGGGCGGCGCTGGCCGCCGCGGCCGCGGCCCGCCGCACGGCCCAGGAGTTCGGCGGGCTGCGGCGCGGGCACGTGCGCCTGGGCATGGTCGCCGGGGCGGCCCTGACCCCGCCGGCCGAGCTGGGGACCTTCCCCGGACTCGCCACCACGCTCGCGGCGTTCCGCCAGGAGCACCCCGGCATCGACTTCTCGCTCACCGAGGACACCACCGCGCGGATGCTCGACGCCCTGCGCGACGGCCGGCTGGACCTCGCCGTCGTCGGCCTGCCCGCCCCGGCGAGCGGGCGGGAGGGCGACGACGGCTGGTCGGCGCTGACCGGGCTCGCGCTGCACACCGTGCTGGAGGTCCCGCTGGTCGCGGCCTGCGCGTCGGGGCACCCGCTCGCGGCGGGTACGGGCCCGGGTTCCGCCGATAGTCCGGGCTCCGGCTCTGACTCTGGCGCCGGTGTCCCCGGTGCGGGCGGGAGCGCGCTCCCGGTCGCCGAGCTGGCCGGGCACGCCCTGGTCAGCACCCCGCGCGGCACCGGTCTGCGCACCGCGCTGGAGTGCGCCCTGGCCGAGGCCGGTGTCGATCCGGCGGTCGGCGTCGAGGCGGCCGCGCCACCGCAGCTGGCCGAACTCGCCGCACACGGGCTGGGCGTCGCCGTCCTGCCGAACCCGGGCCCGCTGCCCGGTCTGCGGGTGCGCCCGCTCACCGGACCCGTCCCCCGGGTCCGGATCGCGCTCACCTGGCCGACCGGGCAGCCCGCCTCACCGCCGACCGCCGCCCTGGTGGCCCACCTGCGGCGGGCCTACCCGGGGCCGGCCGCCGCTCCGGCTCCGGCCCCCGTTCAGGCTCCGGCCGGTACCGCCGCGCCGTCGGCGATGTGCAGCAGCGCGGCCGCGCCGTCGAGCACCTCCCGGTCGAGCGGGAAGTAGCCCTGCCGCGGGACGGTGTCGGTGCGCGTCCGGACCCCGGCCGGCAGCGCCGTGTCCGTCAACTCCCAGGCCGCGCCCCGTCCCCGCAGGTGGGCCTCGTACGTCCCCGGCGCCGGCTCGGCCAGCCCGATCGCCTCGCTGCGCCCCAGGCTCCCGGCGACGAAGGCGTACCGCTCGCCCAGCAGCGTGCCCACGATGTGGCCCGCGCCGATCCAGCGGCAGTCCAGCTCGCCCGACGACCAGGCGCTCGGGTTCCGCCGCAGGTGCAGGTTGTGGGAGAAGACCAGGGTCGGTCCGCGCTCGGCTTCGATCGCGCGGATGTCGAGGAGGTTCTGCGCCATCAGCGCGTCCCGCACGCCGGACAGGGCGCTGATCCGGGCGCTCCGGTCGAGGCCCCGGACCGCCGACTGCGCGTGGTAGCGCAGCAGTCCGATCCCGGCGGTCAGCCGGGTGCGGGCCGCGTACCACTCGGCGGACGAGGTCTTGGCGATCAATGCCGGTGCCCGCATGTGGAGTTGGAGGAGCAGGTCGTCGGCGAGGCAGCGCAGCCGCACGGCCTCGGCACTGTCACCCGGCGACCGGGCCGGATCCGTCACCGCCTCCGTGCGGCTCCAGCGCTCGTCCTCGCCCGCCACCCCGGCGAGGTCGAGGTCGAGCCCCAGGTAGTCGCGGGCGTGTTCGAGGTAGCGGCGCGGGCTGGGGGCGCTGGTGTTCTCGGTCGGGATGTCGAAGCCATGGAAGGACAGCTGCGCACCGGACGCCCGGTCCCGGTTGAACTCCCGCATCCAGGCGACGAGTCGGCGATTGGGCTCGAGCTCCCCGAAGCCGTGGGTGAAGCCCTCCTCCAGCGCCGAGTCGAGGGTGCCGACACCCTCCCGGACGTAGGCGTCCACGGCGAACGCGGCCACCCGGTCGGTCTCCAAGGCGATCGACCGGAAGCCCCGGTCGACCAGCCGGGCGAACAGCTCGTTGCGGACCCGCCCGAACGCCGGCTCCTGGTGCGTCGGCTCACCGAGGCCCAGAAGCTCGCACGCCGGGGGGACGAAATCGTTGATGTCCTGGTTCATGAACCTCAAGCGTATCCTTGAAAGAACGGTTGAAACTTTTCCCTCCACCACCGCCCGGGCATTGCCCAACTGTGGCCGAAAGCCTCAAACGGCCCTGAACCATCGGCCGACTCCGAACGCCCGCCCGACCCCGAACGGAGACGACCATGCGACCCGCCGACCTCGCTCGCGAGCACGGCATCTCGACCCAGGCCATCCGCAACTACGAGCGCGACGGCTACCTCCCGCCCGCCGACCGCACACCCACCGGGTACCGGATCTACACCGAGCCGCACGCGGCCGCCCTGCGCGCCTACCTCGCCCTCGTCCCGGCGTACGGGCACGCGACCGCCGGCTCGGTCATGACCGCCGTCCACGCCGACCGGCTCGGCGACGCCCTCACCGAACTCGACCGGGGCCACGCCCAGTTGCTGCGCGACCGGGAGACCCTCGCCGCCGTCCGCGCGGCCGTCGGCCACCTGACCGACGGCGCCACGCCCGGCCCCGCCCTTCCCGCGCTGCCCGGCCCCCGCTCCGTCGGCGAGGTCGCGCACCGGCTCGGTGTCACCCCCGCGACCCTGCGGGCCTGGGAGGCCGCCGGCATCCTGACCCCCGCCCGGGACCGCGCCACCGGCCACCGCCGCTACCTTCCGGCCGACGTCCGCGACGCCGAACTCGCCCACCTGCTCCGCCGGGGCGGCTACCTGCTGGACCGCGTCGCCACCGTGCTGCGGCAGATCCGCACGGCGGGCGGCACCGGCGAACTGGCCGCCGCCCTCGACGGCTGGCAACAGCGCCTCACCACCCGGGGGCTCGCGATGCTCACCGCCTCGGCCCGCCTCGACACCTACCTGGCGCTGCGCCCCGAGGTGCCCCGACGGGCTTGACCTCAAGGGAACTTGAGGTCCCAGGGTGATCCTCATGAACACCGAATCCGCAACGCCCGCGCCCGCCGACACCGCCCTTTCCGGCAGCGCCCCCTCCGACGCCGCCCTGTCCGACGCCGCTCCCTCCGACACCGAGCTCGCGGACATCGCGGCCATCGAGCAGGTCGTGGCCGCCGTCGAGCGCGCCCAACGTGCCAAGGACCCGGACGCCTTCCTCGCCCTCTTCCACCCCGAGGCGCTCTGGACCACCGCGCACGGCAAGGTCCTCCTCGGCCTGGACGCGATCGCCGAGTTCACCCGAGCCGTCCTGCCCGCCGCGACCTGGGACGGCCGGGTCACGTACGAGCCGGTGCACATCCAGTTCCTCCGCCCCGACGTGGCCGCCGTCAAGGTCCGCCAGGTCTACCACTCGGCGAACGGCGACGCGGACGGCGGCTCGGAGGGTGCACCGCTGTACGTCATGACCAGGCAGGACGACGGGCGGTGGCTGCTGCACGCCTGCCAGAACACCGGCGTGCTGACCGACTGACCGACGCGCCCGCCGGCCGGCCACCGGTTCCGCCGCCACCCCGCGCCGCCCGTCACTGCCCGTCGCCGCCCGGTGTGGTCGGGAGCGGTCGGGCGGCGACGTCGCGGGCCGGGCTCAGCCGACCCGGGTGAGGCGGGCGGTTCGGGCGACGGCCCCCTCGGCGAGCACGCCCGGCTGCTCCTGGTCCGGGCGTTCCGGGCTGGCGAGCAGGATGGAGCGCTGGAGTCGCCGCAGTGCCGCGGACGGTTCCATGCCCAACTCCCGTACCAGGGTGTTCCGCAGGCGCTGGTACGCCTCCAGCGCCTCGCCCCGGCGGCCGGAGCGGTGCAGCGCGATCATGTACTGGCCGTGCAGGCTCTCGTGGGTGCGGTAGCGGTCGACCAGGACGGTGAGTTCGGCGAGCAGTACGCGGTGCCGGCCGAGGCGCAGGTCGGCCTCGATCCGCTGGTCCAGCGCGCAGAGCCGGGTCTCCTCCAACCGCTTGACCTCGACGGCGAGTTGGCCGCCGACCGGGACGTCCGCGAAGGCCGGGCCGCGCCACAGCGCGAGCGCCTCGCCCAACTGGCGGGCGGCGAGCGGGAAGTCGCCGCCGTCCATGGCGCGGTAGCCGTGCCCGGCGAGGCGGTCGAACTCCTGGAGGTCGACCAGCCCGCCACCGCTGTTCAGCATGTAGCCGCCGGCCGAGGTGACCAGGACGTCCTTCGCGCAGGAGGCTCCCGGGCCGCCGTCACCCTGGGCGAGCGCCCGGTCGATGAGGTCGCGCAGTTGGAGCACATAGGTCTGCACGGTGGTGCGGGCGCTGCGCGGCGGACGGCCGGACCACAGTTCCTCGGCGAGGACGCTCGCCGGGACGACCTGGTCGGCCCGTAACGCCAGCAGGGCGAGCACCTGCCGAGGCTTCGGCGCCGAGGGCACCACCGAAACCCCGCACAGTCGGACCCCCAAGACCCCCAGTACCCGGATCTCCACGACGACCACCCCACATCCAGACGGATCGGCGGCCCCGACGGCCGCCGGTCGGGCGGGCGCTCCGCTGCTCACCGTCCGCGCAGATCCGCTGGAAGGTCGGTCGAGCACCCGACACCTATCCAAAAACAGGACAGACGGTTTGTCAATACAAAACCGAACGCGCTGTTTGTTTCTGGGCGGAGCAAGCCCGTGGGAGTAGGACACCGGACCGCCGGTCCGGCCTCGAACGGCTTCGCCCGAGACCCCCGCGGACCACTCGGACCCGCCCGGAGCCCGCCCGGATCACCCCGAATCAGGCCGGACCGGCCCCGCCCGCACCCGTCCCGGCCGCCTCGCCCGCGGCCGCCCCGGCCTCCGCCTCGGCCGCCCGGGCCGCCGCCAGCTCCGCGACCACCCGGCCGCCCCGGTCCGCCGCGAGGTCGAGCGTGGCCAGCACCCCGGGCACCGCGATGCTGGGCATCACATGCTGGTACAACGAGGCGACCCGGCGCTCCAGGTCCGACCGGCCGGACATCTTCTGGGACTGTATCTGCACGCCCGTCCAGGCCCCGGTGACCAGCCACGCCGTCTCGGCGGGCACCACCTGGGGCAGCAGTTCGCCGCGCCGGCCGGCCGTCTCCAGCACGGTCTCGGCCCGCTGGATCCAGCCGGGCGCCGCGCCGCCGCTGAAGTCGCCGAACACGTCCTGGCCGAGGGAGAGCCGGGCGCCGGCGCTCAACACCGGGTCGCGCGGCATGAGATGGGCGACCACCATCCCGAGGTCCACGAACTCCTGGAGCTTGCAGTGCCGTTCGGGAATCTCGTCCCGGCCGAACTGCTCCTCGACGACCCCCTGGGCGAGCTCCCGCTTGGAGGCGAAGTGGAAGTACACCGCGCCCCGGGTCACTCCGGCGCGAGCCACGACCGCACCGATCGTCGCCCCCTCGTACCCGTACTCGTCGAAGACCGACGCCGCCGCCTCCAGGATCAGCCGACGCGTCCGGACCGCCCGTTCCTGTCGCACCACCGCAACCACCCCACCCGAAACGCTCGGCAAACAAAACCAAACACCCCGTATCTTACCCGCCGAGGTCGGCGGGGATCCCTGCGTCCCAGGTCACATAGGGCCGTTCTCGAGCGGACTAAAACCGCGTAGACGGTATGAGACGAACAGATGGCCGACATCTCACCGCCAGCCCCCTTAACCGGAACACCAGCTCTCACTTGTGGCTGGGATGGCAACGAACGACCACATAATGGCCATGAACCTGTCAAGCCCATGCGTCGACATCCCCACAGGTCAACGAGGTTCACCCGCCGGAGCCGATCTCCGGGCAGTGATCGACACCCACCCACCGTGCCCGTCCGACCACGCTCGGCCGCCGACGAACCTTTGTTCTGGCTCCTTGAAAACCAAACCGGTAGGTACGTATCTTACGAGCCCTGAGCAGCCCACCCCGCCCGTCACGGCCTTTCGGAGCGCTCCCCATGACTCTGCTTGCCTTCCGTACGCCCGCATCCGTCCTCACCACCGGCACGGACTCCGGAACGATCCCCGGCCCGGCCGCAGCAGCCCCGGCGCCTCGCCTGACCAGCACCGTCGCCAAGGAGTACGTCCACCGGGCCTGCCACGCCGAGGTCTTCCTCACCGGCAGCGAACAGCTCACGGACACCACCTTCGCCGTCACCGCGCAGTGGCCGCGGGCGCACACCTTCTTCAGCACCCCGGACGGCACCCGGCACGACCCGATCCAAGCTGCTGAAACGATCCGCCAAGCCGGGCTCTACCTCGCCCACACCCGGTTCGGCGTACCGCTCGACCACAAGTTCATGATGTGGAACCTCGACTACACCACCCGGTCGCGGCAGTTGCTGATCGGTGCGGCGCCGACCGACCTCACCCTGGAGGTCCAGCTCGTCGCCCAGCCGCGCCGCTCCGGCACCACCGTCGACTTCACGCTGGAGACCGTCGTCCGACGGGGCGCCCAGCTGGCCGCCACCGGCTACGCCCGCTTCACCACCGTTCCGGACTCCACCTACCAGCGGCTGCGCCGGGGCCGCCACTCCGCCGAGCTCCCGGCGGCGCCGACCGTGACCGCCGAGCCGCTCCCGCCGGCCCGGGTCGGCCGGCTCCGCCCGTGCGACGTCCTGCTGGCCCCGGCGGACGCCCCCGGCACCTGGCACCTCACCCCCGACTTCTGGCACCCGATCCTCTTCGACCACGCCAACGACCACATCCCGGGCATGGTGCTGCTGGAGGCGGCCCGGCAGGCGGCCAACGCGCTGAGCAGCCCGGCCACCGTCACACCGACCGCCGCGGCCACCACCTTCCACCGGTACGCCGAGCACGACGCGCCCACCACGATCACCGCCCAGCACACCCCCGGCGGGGACCCGGACGCCCTCACCACCACCGTGACCGGCCACCAGCACGGCGAACCGATCTTCACCACCGTGCTCACCGGCCACCCGGACCACCGCTGACCCGACGACCGCCGCCGCACCGACCTCCGGAGTACCCCTTCGCAGCACCCGAACGGCCCGCCCGACCCTCCCGGTCCGGCGGGCCGTCCGCGTGCCGACGACGCCCGCGGGGGCTGCGGCCACAGGCACCAGCCGCTTCCCGGGGGCCCACCACGGGCCGGCCCCGGCCGGAACGCCCCGCTCCCGGACTGGCACCGGGGCGAACACCTGCGCGAGGATGTCACCCCCTGGATCCCGCTGCCAACAGGAGTCCGCCGTGAGTGAAGTCCCTTCGCAGCAGAACGAGTTGATAAGACTCGCCGACCGCCCCGGCACCGACGACGCCCCCGGCTGCGACGGACGGACCGGCGGCCGGAACGTCCGCGTACGCATCCTCGGACGGCACGCGCCGGGCTCGCTGCTCGGACACGACTGGCTGGACTGCGAGATCACCGTCACCGCGGACTCGGTACGCGGGCAGTTCGTCACCCTGGTGACCGACCGCCACCTCAGGCAGTGGGAAACCGCCCTGGACCGACTCGGCCGCGGCTCCGCGGTCCGCTGGCTGGACGAGGAACACGGACCGGAGCTACGCATCGAACCCGGCCGCCCCGGCGGCCTCTGGGTGACCGTCTCCGACGCGGAGGAATCCGGCGTCACCCTCCGGGTCGTACTCTCCCCCGCACCGAACTGGCTGGCCGAGCAACGCACCCTGCTCCACCTCGTCCGCAGCGCCTACCCCGCCGAGGTGGTCGAACTCTCCCCGGGCATCCACGCCTGGCGCGGAAACCTGCCCGACGAGAGTTGATCGATCGTCACCTCTACTACTGCGCCAGCGTTCCAAGCCGCACGGGCGATCAGTCGGGAACAGCGAGAAGGACGACCAGGACCGCACCGCCGACCATGAACAGCGCGAGCTGGTGCAACCCGACCGTCTCACCCGGTGCGGCACGTTCGTGGCGCCGCACCGGGTGCCCGGTGGCGCGGTCCGGGTGTGGGAGGTCGGCAAGGCGGCAGCGTCCGGTGAAGGTCGGCGGTGGTCACGGTGTGGCGTGAGGGCCTTCCGGGTGCCGGTGCGGGTGTCGCAGTCCGCAGCGAGCCGGAAATGCCCTCACTGAACCCCGTCACCCGCCGTCGCGGTCAGTACGTCCAGGCGAACGGATCGGCCGTCACTTCTGCTGCCGCGGAGGTATTCCCAGCCGCCCCAGCGAACGGTCGGGCACGGTGAGGAGGAAGAGCAGGGCCGCGCCGCCGAGCATGAACAGCGCGAGGTGGTGCAGGCCGGCCGTGGTGGCGCCGTGCGGGAAGAAGGCGGCGTTCGCGGCGGAGGCCGCCATGGCGCCGAGGTACATGAAGGTGCGCAGCAGCCCGGCCGCCGAGGCGATGGCGGCGGGGTCCGCCTGGTGGTAGAGGGCGGTCTGGGTGCCGAGCCCGATCAGCCCCTGTGAGACACCCGCCAGCACGCCGACTCCGATCAGCAGGGCGCCCGGGCTGTTCGCGTGGACCAGCAGCAGGGCGGCGCAGGCCGCGATCTGGCAGGCGGAGCCGACCAGCAGTTTGCCGCGGACGCCCGGACTGCGGCCGCTGGCCCCGGCGGCCGCGAGCGCGGTCAGCGAGAGCGGCAGCAGCACGAGTCCGGCGGTGGCGGCGGACAGGCCGCGCCCCTCCTCCAGCCACTGGGTGTAGCCGTAGAGGAAGGCGTAGATGGCGGTGTAGCCGAGCACCTGGCGCAGGTAGGTGGCGATCAGCGGGCGGTTGCCGCCGAGCGCCCGCAGGTCGATGAAGGGGGCGCGGGCCCGCCGCTCGCGGAGGGCGAAGGCGACGGCTGCCAGGAGGGCGAGCGCCGGCAGGTACCAGCGAGCAGGGCCCGGCTTCATCAGGAACAGCATCAGGGCGAGCAGGAGGACCGCGAACAGCGCGATCCCGAGGTGGTCGAGGCGTTCCGGACGCCCGGGGCGCTCCCCGCCGTCGGCAGGGTCCGGGCGGCGGGCGGTGACGGGCAGCCGCGCCGCACCGAGCGCCAGGCAGGCCAGTGACAGCGGGACGTTGACGGCGAAGACCGTCCGCCAGCCGCCCGCGCCGATCAGCAGACCGCCGAGGGTGGGGCCGACCACCGCGACGGTCTGGTTGGCGACGGCCAGTACCGTCAGCACCCCGGTGGGGCTGGACCGCCCGGTCCGCTCGGCCTCGCTGCGGGTCAGGTGCATCGCGGCGGGGTAGGCCGCGGAGGTCCCCAGTCCGAGCAGCACCCGAGCGGCGATCAGCAGTCCGAGCGACGGGGCGAGCGCACCGAGCAGTCCGGCGAGGCCGACCAGGGCCGTCCCGGCGAGGTAGAGCCGGCGCGGGCCGTGGGTGTCCACCAGCCGCCCGATCACCGGCTGGCCGATGGCGGTGGCCAGGTAGAGCCCGGTGACCAGCCAGGCGGTCTCGGCGGGCGGCGCGCCGAAGGCGGCGCCGACGGGCACCAGGGCCACCGCGATCATCGACGAGTTGATCGGGTTGAGCACCGAGCCGAGCACCATCGGCGCGATCAGCCGGCGGTTGAACCCGTCGTCCGGAGCGGGCTGCCGAAGGCGCGGCCGGAGCCGGGCGAGTAGGGCGGCCGGGCCGGTCATCACCGGTTCAGCCGGTCTATCAGGGCCAGCGCCTCCAGCACGGTGGCACGCTCGGCCTCGGTGTAGTGCTCCGCCATGGCCCGGGTCAGCCACTCCTCACGGGCCTGGCGGCTGTCCGCGACCCGGGCCAGGCCGACCTCGGTGAGGCTGACCACCTGACGGCGGCCGTCCTCGGGGTCGGGGCGGCGCCCGACCAGTCCGTGCTGTTCCAGGGCGGCGAGGGTGGCGGCCATCGACTGCGGACGGACCCGCTCGGCGGCGGCCAGCGCGCTGGCGGAGGCCGGACCGTCGTTGATCAGCCGGCTGAGCACGGCGGTCTGGGAGGGCGTCAGGTCGCTGGTGCCGCTCGCCTCCCGGAGGGTGCGGCGCAGCCGGCTGAAGACGGCGCGCAGTTCACGGGCGGCCAGCGCCGCGCTGTCGGGAACCACGGTTTCGGTGGACCCGGCGGGCCCGGCGGGGTCGGCCGGGGCGGTACGGGCGGTTCGCTTCTCGGTCACGGTTCCACGGTAATTTCATCAGTCTGGACTGTCCAGTCTGAACTGAAGATTTCCTGAGGGCGGACCGGGCCCTCCACCACCCGTGCCCCGGCCCGGCGGCGGGCCCGGATAATGACGGCATGATCGACAAGCAGCTCCGCGTCGTCCTCGCCGAGGACTCGGTGATCCTCCGGGACGGCATGGTCGAACTCCTCACCACCCGGGGGTGCGCGGTGGTCGCCACCGCCGGGACGGCGTCCGAGCTGATCGCCGCCGTCACCGGGCACCGGCCCGACGTGGCCGTGGTGGACATCCGGATGCCGCCCACCCACACCGACGAGGGCATCCGAGCAGCCGTGGAGATCCGGGCCACCCTGCCGGAGGTCGGCATCCTGGTCTTCTCCCAGCACGTCGAGACCGCCTGGGCGGCCCGGCTGCTGGCCGACGGCGCCTCCGGCATCGGCTACCTCCTCAAGGAGCAGGTGGCCCGCACCTCCGAGTTCGTCGATGCGCTGCACCGGGTCGCCGCAGGCGGCACGGCCCTCGACCCGGAGATCGTCAACGGTCTGCTGCACGGCGGGCGGCGCAGCCGGGTGGACACGCTCACCCCGCGCGAGCGGGAGGTGCTGGAGCTGATGGCGCAGGGGCACTCCAACCGTTCGATCGCCACGCTGCTGGTGGTCTCGGAGCGGGCGGTGGAGAAGCACGTGGCCGCCGTGTTCGGCAAGTTCGACCTGCCCGCGACCGAGGCCGACAACCGGCGGGTCAAGGCCGTGCTCGCCTACCTCGCGGAGAGCGGCGCCTCCTGAGGTAGCACCTCCCGGGACGGCAACCCCGACCGCCCGGGCCGTGGCCACCGGTCAGAGCCGGCCGGGCAGTTCGGCGCTGACCGCCGTCGGCCCGCCGGGCGGGCTGTCCACCCGCAGCGTCCCGTCCAGCACCGCGAGCCGCTCGGCCAGGCCGGTGAGCCCGGTACCCGCACCGATCACGGCGCCGCCGTGTCCGTCGTCGCGCACGGTCAGCCGGACCCTCCCCTCGGCGGCGCTCACGCTCAGCTCCGCCGACCGCGCGCCACTGTGCTTGGCCACGTTGGTCAGCAGTTCGGCCGCACAGAAGTAGACGGCCCGCTCGATCACCTCCTCCGGACGCTCCCGAAGGTCCAGCCGGACGTCGACCGGCACCGGCGAGGTGGCGGTCAGCCCCGGCAGCGCCTCGGCCAACCCGCCCTCCAGCGCCACGGGGTGGATGCCCCTGGTCAGCCGGCGCAGACCGGTGATGGTGTCCTCGGCCTGCCCACGGGCCCGGTCCACCAGGGTCCGCAGCCGCCCGAGGTCGAGCCCGTCCGAGCCACCCTCGGCCGGAAGGCCCACCGGCGGAAGGCCCACCGGCGGCGCGCCCGCCCCCAGCACGTCGTCGGCCAGCGACAGCGTGATGGCGAGCGCGACCAGCTGCGCCTGGGTGCCGTCGTGCAGGTCGCGTTCCAGGCGCCGCAGTCGGTCGGTGCCCTCGGCCAGCAGGATGGACCGGGCCTTCTCCAGCTGACGCACCCGCTGGTCCGAGCGCACCGGCCCGAGCAGGGTACGGGCCAGCGTGCGGTTCGCCCCTCCGAGCGCCTGCACCGCCGCTGGTATGGCGACCAGCACCGCGAGGCCGATCGGGATCGCGCCCAGGTCCAGCAGGCCGATCGACCTCGGGCCCGGCTCCATCATCCGCACCCAGAGCGGGAAGCCCACCAGCCAGACGCTTCCGAGCGGGAGCCCGACCACGGCCAGGAAGCCGAGCACGCCCAGCGGCAGCCGGAGGAAGAGGTAGAGCAGCGTCCGCCAGGCCACCGGATCGGTCAGCACCACCCGGCCCCGCGCGAACACTCCGGCCGGACGCGGCAGCGGCCGCGGTGCGGGCACCTCCTCCCCGAGCAGCCGCGCGACCAGCCACCGGTGCAACCCGCCGAGCCTCCTCGCCCCGAGCAGCGCGGCCGCCACGAACGGCAGGCCCAGCACGGTGAGCGAGAGCAAGGCCCCCGCGTAGAGGACGGCGACGGCGTACACCCCGCCGAGCACCCCGAGCGGCAACCCGAGCACCGCGAAGGCCAGTTCACCACCGCGCACCGACCGGTACCGCCGCCGCTCAGCCACCGTCCACCTCACCACTCGCCCACCGACACCCACCGACAATCACTGACCAGCACTCACCGACCGGCATTCAGCCGCCGACCGGCCCCCAGCATCCACCAGGACCCGCCCGGACCACCGCATCCACCTGCCCTTCCGTCCGCACGACCCCTCGGACAGCCATGGCACCGACCCCGCGCCCACCCGCTGTGGACGCCGGCCTCCGCCTCCTCCGCCTCACCCCCGTTCCCCGCCCGTCGTCTCCACCGCCGAACCGCCGACCGCCCACAGCCCCGTGCCCACGATCCCCGGCACCGTGAGCACCACCGCCCCCAGCACCACCCAGGCGCACGCCGCGCCCGGCACCACCGGCACCACCGAGCCCGTCACCGCCAGGCTGAACGCCCCCGAGGCCGCGGCCGCCACCGCCGCACCCAGCAGCACACCGATCGCCGTGGTCAGGACCGCCTCCACGCCGAGCATCCGCAGCAGCTGCCGCCGCGTCGCCCCGACCAGGCGCAGCAGCGCGAACTCGCGGCGCCGGTCGGCGGTCAGCGCCACCAGGGTGTTGACCGTGGAGACCGCCGCGAAGCAGACCAGCATCCCGAGCTCCGCCTCGCGCAGCCAGATGTCGCTCTGCTTGGTGACGCTGGTCGCGGCGCCCGTCGCTCGAACGACGTGCTCGGCGGTGCCGGTCAGGACCAGCAGGGTGCCGGAGAGCCCGACGAGCAGCGCGACCGGCACCACCGCCGAGGAGAGCCGGGCCGCGTAGCCGCGCAGGTTGGCGTCCGCCAGCCAGCCCGCCCGGGGCGCGAGCACCCGCGCCGGGGCGCCGAGCACCGCCGCCAGGACCCGCGCCGCCACCGGCCCCAGCAGTCCGACCGCGACCAGCAGCACCAGCGATCCGAGCAGCGCGGCCTGCCCCGCCTTGTCCAGCTCTCCGGCCGGCCGGCTCGCCGCCAGTCGCAGCAGCAGCCCACCACCCGCGAGCACCGCCAGCCCGGCGAGCACCCGCGGCACGGGCGTCCGCCGTGGCCCGCCCGCGCCCTCGGTCAGTGCGGCGGCCGGGGCGGGCCGGGTGATCCGGCGGGCCGCCACGGCGCTGGCCGCCAGGCCCACCAGCAGCGCCACCGCGAACCCGATCAGCGCCGGCACCGGCACCCCGGGTATGCGCAGCCCGGGTGCGGCCATGCCGCGCCGCTGGAGTGCGGCGAGGAAGGCCCGGGCGGCGAGGAAGCCCACCAGGCCGCCCGGCGCTGACACCAGCAGGGTGGTCGCCACCACCTGCGCGCGCACCACCCGCCGGACCTGACGGGGTGTCGCCGCGACGGTGCGCAGCAGCGCCAGGTCGCGGTGCTGCTGGCGCAGGGTGAAGCCGAGGGCGTTGACCACGACGAACAGCGCGACCAGGACGGCGATCTCGCCGAAGGCCCCGGCGATCAGCACCAGGCCGGGCCCGGACACCGCCGTGCGCGCCACCGCGGCCGGCGCCGTGACCTGGGCGGCGACCAGCGACCCGAACAGCGTCACCGCCGCCACTGCCAGGAACAGCGCCGTCCCCAGCCCGGCGAAGGAGGCCGGGCGGCGGCGGATCTGCCCCGCCGAGAGGCTCAGTACGGGACTGCTCATCGTGCTCACCCGCCCAACCGGCTCAGCCGCTCGGCGACCTGCGCGGCCGTCGGCGCGGTCAGCTCGTCCACCAGCAGGCCGTCGGCCAGCAGCAGCACCCGGTCCGCGTACCCGGCGGCGACCGGGTCGTGGGTGACCATCACGCAGGTCCGGCCGTCGGTGTCGACGCCCGCGCGCAGCAGGCCGAGGACCTCCTGCCCGGTGGCCCGGTCCAGCGCGCCGGTCGGCTCGTCGGCGAACAGCACCTCCGGCCGGGAGACCAGCGCCCTGGCTATCGCCACCCGCTGCTGCTGACCGCCCGACAGCTGCCCGGGCCGGTGCCGCTCCCGCCCTGCCAGTCCGACCCGGGCCAACGCCTCCCGCACCGCGGCCCGCTCCGGCGGCCGCCCGGCGAGCCGGCCGGGCAGCTCGACGTTCTGCCCGACCGTCATCGCCGGCATCAGGTTGAAGGCCTGGAACACGAACCCCACCCGGGTGCGGCGCAGCTCCGCCAGCCGCCGCTCGGGCAGCCCGGACACCTCCGTGCGGCCCCACCGCACGGTGCCCCCGGTCGGACGGTCCATCCCGGCCAGGCAGTGCAGCAGGGTGGTCTTGCCGGAGCCCGACGGCCCCATCACCGCCGTGAACGTCCCCGGCGCGAAGGCCACCGAGACCCCGCGCAGCGCCTGTACGGCCGCCGTGCCCCGCCCGTACCGCCGGTGCAGCCCCACCGCGCTCAGGGCCGCGTCCGTCACCCCGTCGTGCGCCGCCGTGGCGGCGGCTGTCGTCATCCCGTTCATGCCCTCCATCGTGGGCGTCCGGGGCCGGGAGATCGATTGTGCTGGCACCCGAATCCGGGGTTCGGAAAACCGAACCCCGCAGGTGGTGCTACGTCCCCTCGGGCGGGTTGCGGGCCTCCCAGGCCCGGAGGGCGAGGCCGTAGGCCGCCTCCAGGCGCACCGGCCGGTCGTCCACGTCCAGCAGTGCCGCCAGGGCGTCGGCGACCTCGGGCGTCCGGTCGGCGGACGGGGCCAGGACGGACGCGGCGGCGCGCCGCACCCCGACGGCCTCCTCCTCCGGGCACTCACGACCGCCCAGGGCTCGGAGGACCTCGGCGAGCACCCCGCCGTCCGGCTCGGCCGACGCCCAGGCGACGAGCAGCTCCGTCTCCTCCGCCTCGTACTCGACCGCGTGCCCCATCCCCAGGAGCGGGGTGTCGCACAGGAAGGCCGCGAGGAAGCGGCGGTGCGCGGGGTCGGGGTGCCGGTGGTGGGCCGTCAGGGCCGACCAGGTCTCCCGGCTTCGGCGTTCCCCGAGCACGAACCGGACGGCCTGCTGCCCGACGTGCCCCGGCTCCCGGTGCCGGACGGCCCTGGCCACCAACTCGTCGACCGGGGTGAGGACGCGGAACCTCCACTCCAGCCCGGTCAGCACGGCCCCGTGCCCGGCGCGCACGGTCAGCCCGCCGAGGGAGACCTGCTCGACGTCCGCGTACTGCTCGGTCACCCACACCCGCTCCGCCGGCCCCACGGCCCCGGTCCGTCGCCGCAGTTCCTCCTCCGTCCCCGTCTCGTACCAGGCCCTGGCCAGGGCGAGCAGGTGCTCACGGGCGTCGGCGGGCAACCGCAGCGCCGGGTCCTTCCCCAGCACCGCCCCGACCAGCGCCGACGAACCGAGGTCCACCGCGCGCAGCAGCGGGGTCGTCCCGTCGGGCAGCGGACGGTCCGGATCGGCACCGTGGTCGACCAGGACACCGGCGACCTCGTGGTCGAACCCGTTCACGGCCACCCACAGCAGGGGCGGCCCGTCCGCATCGCAGGCGTTCGGATCCGCGCCCGCGGCGAGTACCTCCCACACGGCGTCGACATCCCGCGCCCGTACCGCCGCCACCAGCCGCCCGTCCGCCGTCATCCGCCGACTCCCCCCTCGCCGCACAGCCTCCACCGGCGCACCCTAAGCCCGCCGGAGCCGGGCACGCCCTCCCCTTTTACGCCCCCGCCTCCCGCCGGGCCCGCCCGACGGGGAATCATGATCCGGTGACCATCGACCTGCTGCCCGAGCCGCGCTTCGGCCCCACCGAGGCGGAGGTGTGCGGGCTGCCGACCCCGCACGGCGGACTGCCGCCCGGCGGGGTGCGCGGCACCTTCGTCCGTGGCTGCTCCCGGGCGACGGCCTGCTCTTCCAGCCGGGCAAGCGCATCCCGCCGCTCACCGTAACCGCACCCGGCCCCCGCTTCCCCGTCCCTCACCACGCCACCCACCCACAGGAGTCACCATGACCACCACCCCCCTGACCGTCGCCGTCCTCGGCCCCGGAGGCGTCGGCGGACTGATCGGCGGGCTGCTCGCCCGCGACGGCCACCGGGTCGTCTGCCTGGCCGGCGAGGCGACCGCGGCCGCGATCGCGCGGGACGGACTGCGGGTCCGCAGCGCCGAGTTCGGCGAGTTCACCGCCCGGGTGGAGGCCGCGACCGAGCTGCGCGAGCCGGTCGACGCCGTCTTCGTGACGGTCAAGGAGACGGCGCTGGCCTCCGCGCTGGACCGGTTGCCCGCGGAGGTGCTCGGCACCGGGATCGTGGTGCCGCTGCTCAACGGTCTGGACCACATGGCCGTGCTGCGCGAGCGCTACCCGGCCGCACGGGTGGTGGCCGGCACGATCCGGGTCGAGGCCGCCCGGACGGCGCCCGGGCGGATCGAGCACACCAGCCCGTTCGCCGCCATCGAGCTGGGTGCGAACGCCGAACCCGACTCCCCCGTGGCCGAGTTCGCCGAGCGGCTGCGGCACACCGGTCTGGACGTCGCACTGCGCGAGGACGAGACGGCGATGCTGTGGAGCAAGCTCTCCTTCCTCGCCCCGTTCGCCCTGCTGACCACCCGCCACGCGAGCGGGATCGGCACCGTACGCACCGAGCACCGGGGCGAACTCCTCGCCGTGCTGGACGAGATCACCGCCGTCACCCGGGCCGTCGGCGCGCCGGCGGACGCGCAGACGCTGCTCGCCTCCTTCGACCGCATCCCCGGGACGATGAGGTCCTCGATGCAGCGCGACGTGGAGGCCGGACGGCCGACCGAGTTGGACGCCATCGGCGGCGCCGTGCTGCGGGCGGCCGACGCGCACGCGGTGGCCGTGCCGACCATCGCCCGCCTGGTGCACGACCTGACCGAATCCGCCAACCGGTAGCGCCTGCCCGGGCGTTCACCCCGCGGACGGCACCGCGGGGTGAACGCCCGGATCCTTCCCGCACAAAACTGACGGAACATCACATTCCGCTGGAAGCAAAGACTTTCCCAACGGTTCACGCAGTCTTCCGGAACCTCCGCACGGCGGACCGGCGTTGATAGGGGCGGGAGGGATAGAGACATGACAAGGAAGCCGTACCGTCTGGCCGCCACCACGCTCGCACTGCTGCTCGCGGCCCCGTTGTTCACCGCGTGCGACGCCGACCAGGCCCTGGACTGTGGAAAGCGGGCGATCAGCCTCACCGGCGACGTCCAGGACCTCGCGGATTCGGCGATCAACGTCGGGCAGATCACCGACGAGAGCCGCCGCAACCACACCGTCGAGGCCTTGCGGAAGGTCGCCGACGACACCAAGAAGATCCGCGAGGGTAACGGGGACAAGATCGACGCGGCCGCCGACCGGCTCTCCAAGGCCGTCAACGACGCCATCGACCGGGTCTCCAAGGGCAAGCAGCCCGACTTCAAACCGATCACCGACGCTGCCGGCGAGATCGGGAAGGCCTGCGCCGACTCCTGACGCACGGGGGGCACCCCCGTCTCCCCACGCCACCAGCTCCCGGCCCGGCGCCGCCCCGGCCGGGAGCTGGTCCCCGCCTCGGGCCCCGGCCTGTCGCCGCCGCACCGGCACCGCCAGGCGGTAGGAATGGCACCGGACCGAACCGCACCTCGGAGGCACCGGTGAACCACCCGATCCTCGACCAGATCCAGCACCTGCGGGCCGAATTGGCACCCGGCGACACCGCCCCCGCGCTGGTCACCGCGCTCGCCGACGGCACCGCGCCGCGCTCGGCACTGGCCGAACTCGCCGCCCAGCAGCACCGGATCATCCGCTCCGACCGCCGCAGCCTGCTGCTGCTCGCCGGCCGCACCGCGGACCGGCCGGTCAGCGCCTGGTTCGCCACCCTGGCCGAGGGCGAGAGCGCCGCGCTGCGTACCCTGCCCGCGCTCGGTGCCGCCGTCGGACTCGACCACGGCACGCTGGAGGCCCGCCCGCCGCTGCCCGGGTGCCAGGCCTACCCGCACTACCTCGCCTGGCTCGCCCTGAACGGCGAGCCCGCCGCCGCGGCCGCCGCGCTCGTCGCCAACTTCGCGGCCTGGGGCGGCTACTGCGCCACGATCGCGCAGGCGCTGCGCCGCCAGTACGGCTTCTCCGACGAGTCCTGCGCGTTCTTCGACTTCTTCGCCCAGCCCGCGCCCGAGCTGGAGCAGCAGGCCGCCGATGCCCTGGGCCCGGACCGGCTGGACGAGCCGACCCTGGCCACCGCACACGAGTACGGGCTGCTGCTCCAGGCCTACGAGCACCTGTTCTGGGACACCCTGGGCGTCATCGACGCCTGAGGGCGAACCGTCCGGTCCGCCCCGGCGCCGGGAGGCCTCAGGCCTGCCAGTGCGGCTTTCCGCTGACCATCCGGCAGTAGATCACCCGGCCGCCGGCCTCGTGGGTGCTCTTGCCCAGGTCCGCGTTGCGGCAGAACTGCCCAGCCTCGTAGCAGTTGCCCGCGTTCGAGCGGATCTCGCAACCGGCGGCACCGGCCGCCGCCGCGGGGGGCTCCGGGTCCTTCGGCGGCTGGGCCGTGGTCACCTTCGGCTGCGGCTCCTTGGTGGCGGGCGGCTGCGCGGGGGCGCTGGGCTGGCCCGGAGGGGCCGCGGGCGGGGGCGTGGCCACCGGTGCCGCGGGCGCCGGCTGGGCCGGCGGGGTGCTGGCCGGGGCCGCCGGCGGGACCGCCGCGGCGGGCGTCGCCGGCGGGGTGGTCGCCGCGGGGGTGGTGGCGGCGGCGGTCGGCGTGGCCGAGGCCGTGGCACCGCCGTCGGCCGCCGACGGGTCGCAACCCGTCAGCGCCAGGCCGACGGTGAGCACGAGTCCGGCGAATCCGGCCAGGCCGGCCCGACGGCGACCGGGTATCCGTGAAGGCATGGGAGGAGAACGCTCCGTTCCGTTTGGATGAGTCGTGCGATTGAAGCAGGAATCGCACACGTACTGTCCACCGAATCCCCACTCGTTGGCAGATCGAGACCTTCCGGTCACCGACCGTCGCCACCCCGCCCGACCCCCGCCCGCATCGCGTCCGCCGACCGGCCTCCCGCCGACCGCTCCCGCCCCGTCGACCGTCCGACCAGACCGGCCGTCAGCGCGGCCCCGCAATCACCGCAGCCCCGCCGTCCGGCGCTCGAACACCGCGGGGCGGGCGGTCTCCAACGCCGTGGCGACCGCGCCGAGGAGCACCGCCTCCTCCCCCAGGAGGCTCGGCGCGAGCGTCGGCCGCATCGGGGCGAGCCCGTGCAGGGCCCGCTCCAGCGGCTCCAGGAGCAGGTCCGCGCTGCTGCCGATCCCGCCGCCCAGCACCACCAGGTCCGGGTCCAGGACGGCCGAGAGCACGGCCACCGCGTAGGCGAGCCGCTCGGCCTCCCGCTCCACCGCCCGGACCGCCGCGGGCTCCCCGGCCCGGGCCCGCTCGAAGACCTGCTTCGCCGTCAGCTGCCGCGCCGCGGACTCGCCGTCCAGCCCGAAGTCCCGGGCGGCGCGCACCACGGCGTCCGCGGCGGCGTCCTGCTCGATGGTCGCGGGCGGCTCGCCGGGCCTCCCGGACAGCGGCACCAGGCCGATCTCGCCCAGCCCGCCGTGCGCGCCGAGCAGCAGCTCGCCGTCCTTCACCACGCCCAGCCCGAGCCCGGTGCCGACCAGCAGGTAGGCGAACATCCGGCTGCCCCGCCCGGCGCCCAGGGTGTACTCGCCGAGCGCCGCCAGGTTGGCGTCGTTGGCCACCGAGACGGCCGTCCCCAGGCCCTCGCCTATCCGGTCGAACAGTCCCGGCCTGTCCCAGCCCGGCAGGCTGTTGGCGTAGCGCACCCCGCGCCGCTGCTCGTCCCACACCCCCGGGGTGCCGATCACGGCGTGCACGATGTTCCCGGCCGCCAGGTCCGCCTCGGCGATCGCCTCGTGCGCGGCGGCGACCACGGCGTCGGCGACGGCGTTCGCCGAGCGGCCCCGGTTGGCCACGTCCCGGCGGGCGACCACCGTCCCGGCCAGGTCCGCCACCGCCACCCGCAGCCGGGCCCGGCCGATGTCCACGCCGAGCACGTGCCCGGCCGTCGGGTCGACCTCGTACAGCACGGCGGTGCGGCCGCGCTCGGGGGCCAGCCGCCCGGCCTCCCGGACCAGTCCGGCCCGCTCCAGCTCGGCCAGCGCGGCCGAGACGGTCGGCTTGGACAGACCGGTGTCCCGGGCCAGCTGGGCGCGCGTGGAGCCGCCGCCGGTGCGCAGCAGCTCCAGCAGCAGCCACTCGTTGTTGCTGCGCAGCCGCTGCCGGTTCCACGGCACCCCGGGGGCCCCGGCCGCCGGGCGACTGGTCGGCTGGTGGGGGCTCATCGGGTTCCTCCGGTCTGGATCTTCGGGCGCGGGTCGGTACGGCCGGGTCGTACGTCCGGGCCGGTGCGGCCGAGTCCGTACGTCCGGGCCGGTACGGCCGGGTGGGCCCGGCCCGGGCCGCGGCGTCCGGGGCGGGCGCCGCCGCCCAAGTATGACCGGTGATCATCCGGTGTTCGCCTGCCGTATCCCCCGGTCCCACCCACGCCTCCCCACCGCCTCCCCACTCCCCCGCGGCCTCGCCGCCGGCTCCGTGCGGAGCCGGCCGCACCCCGTTACAGCACCGTCTCCGACCGGTCAACGTTTCACCCACTTGTGGGCGTGCCGCGCCCGGGCGCGTGATCATGGGCGTATGCACTTCCGGCACGGCAACCGAGCAGAGGGGCCGCGGCCCGCGTCACCGGACTCCCGGTCCCTGGCGGCGACCGCGGCGGCCCTCGCCGCACGGCTCGGCGCCTTCACCAGTGGTGACAGCGCCGGCGGTGGCAGCGCCGGCGGCGAGGGCCCGGGCGACGATCCGGAGCGGCTCCGCGAGGTCCTCGCCGCCGCCCCGGTCGGCGTCGCGCTGCTCGACGAGCGGCTGCGCTGGCAGTACCTGAACGCGGCCTTCACCACCGCCACCGGGCTGCGCCGCGCCGACCTGCTCGGCCGCGCCGCCGGGACCACCGCCTTCGCCGGGGCCCTCGGCATCCTGCGCCGGGTCCTCGCCGACGGGCTCGCCCGCGAGCACGCCACCGGCGGGCCGGACGGCGCGGGCGCCCCCGTACCGCCCGGCCTGCGGGTGCGCTACCGGGCCCTGCGGCACTCCGGGCGGACCACCGGCGTGATCGTCGTCGTGCTGGACGACCCCGACCCGGCCCGCGAGCAACTGCGCGAGCTGGAGCGGGCCCGGGCCCGGCTCGCCCTGCTGGACGCCGCCACCGAACGGATCGGCACCACCCTCGACGTCGGCACCACCGGCACCGAGCTCGCCGCCTTCGCCGTCCCCCGGCTCGCCGATCTCGCCACCGTGGACGTGCTGCCGCCCGCGGTCGAGCCGGCCCGGGTCGGCCACGGCGCGTCCCAGCGGCTGCACCGCGTCGGCGCCCGGGCCGTACCCGCGCTGGCCGACGCCCTCGCCGAGCTGCCCCGGCCCGGCGAATCGATCCGCCACCGGGAGGGCTCGGCCGCCGCGCGCAGCCTGGCGGGCGGCGTCGCCGTGCTCACCGAGCCCGGGCCCGAGGACTCCTGCCCGGCCGGGACCACCTCGCTGCTGGTCCTCCCGCTGGCCGCCCGGGGCCGCCTGATCGGGCTGCTCACCCTCGGCCGCACCGCCGCCGGCCCGGCCTTCACCCCCGACGAGGCCGCCCTGCTCGGCGATCTCGCCGCCCGCGCCGCCACCGCCCTCGACAACGCCCGCAGCTTCGCCCGGTCCCAGGGCATCGCCCTGGAGCTCCAGCGGGCGCTGCTGAGCGAGCCCGGCAACCCCCACCAGAACCTCTCCCTCGCCTCCCGGTACCTTCCGTCCGGGAGCTCCTCGGTGGTCGGCGGCGACTGGTTCGAGACGGTCCGCCTGCCGTTCGGGCGCACCCTGCTGGCGATGGGCGACGTCATGGGGCACGGCGTCGAGGCCGCCGTCGACATGAGCCACTACCGCTCCGCGCTGCGCGACCTCGCCGGGATGGACCTGCCCCCGCACCGGATCCTGCGCCAGCTCGACAACGTCATCTCCGCCGACGACTCCGCCCGCCCGGCGACCTGCCTGCTGGCCCTCGCCGACCCGGGCCGGGGCCGCTGGACGCTCTCCAGCGCGGGCCACCTGCCGCCCGCCCTGATCGCCCCCGGCCGTCCGACCGAGCTGCTGCGCGTCCCCACCGGGCCGCCGCTCGGCACCGGCCTTGGCGGCTACGAGCAGACCGCCCACCCGCTCCTGCCGGGCCAGACCCTGCTGCTCTACACCGACGGCCTGGTCGAGCGCCGGGACGAGGACATCGACGCCTCCCTGGAGCGGCTCGCGGCCCTGCGCCTGCCCGCCACCGGAAACCTCGACGAGCTGCTCGACGCCGTCCTCCACTCCCTCGCCCCGCCCCCGGCCGCCGCCGAGGACGACATCGCCCTGCTGGTGGCGCGCCCCCGCCAGCGCTGACGGGCCGCCGCGCGCCGGTCCTCACCGCGACAGCCGCCCGGCCCTGACGGCCCCTCGGCCCGCACCTCCCCTTGCACTCCGCCCGCACCTCCCCCCGCCCCCGCGCCTCCGCTCACACCTTCGCCAGCGCCCGCCGGACGTCCGCCCAGATGTCCTCGGGGTGCTCGATGCCCACCGACACCCGCACCGTCCCCGGGCCGATGCCCGCCGCCGCCAACTCCTCGTCCGACAGCTGCCGGTGGGAGGTGCTGGCTGGGTGCAGCACCAGGGTGTGCACGTCGCCCAGCGACGGGGCCAGTGAGGCGAGCCGGACGGACTCGGTGAACGTCGCGGCCGCTTCCCGGCCGCCGGCCAGGTCGAAGGCCAGGACTCCGCCGTGGCCGTCGGGCAGCAGGCGGCGGGCGAGGTCGTGGTCGGGGTGAGTGGGCAGGCCCGGGTAGTGGACGGCGGTGACCGCGGGGTGGGCGGCGAGCCGGCCGGCCAGGCCGAGCGCGGTCTCGCACTGGCGGCGGACCCGCAGGGCGAGGGTCTGCATCCCCCGCAGGGTCAGCCAGGCGGCGAACGGGTCGGCGGAGGCGCCGAGTTCGAGCGAGCGCCGCCAGACCCGGTGGTGCAGCGCCGGGTCGGCGAAGACGGCGATCCCGCCGAGGACGTCCGAGTGTCCGCCGAGGTACTTGGTCACGGAGTGGATCACGATGTCCGCGCCGTGCTCGATCGGGCGGCACAGCAGCGGGGTCGCGAAGGTGTTGTCCACCACGCTCACCACCCCGGCCCGCTTGGCGACGGCGATCAGCCCGGGCAGGTCGGTGACCCGGGTGGTGGGGTTGGAGACGGTCTCCAGGAACAGCACCCGGGTGGTGGGGCGCAGTGCGGCCGCCACTCCGGCCGGGTCGTCGCCGTTCACGTAGCCGACCTCGACGCCCCAGCGCTCGGTGAGGTCGGTCAGCGCGCCGACGGTGCCGCCGTACAGGCTGCGCTGGGCGATCACGTGGTCGCCGGCACGCAGCAGGGCGAGCAGCGCGGTGTTGATCGCCCCCATGCCGGAGGCGGTGGCGAGGGCTCCGGTGCCGCCCTCGAGTCCGGCGACGGCCTGCTCCAGCGAGCGGACGGTGGGGTTGCCGAAGCGGTTGTAGAAGAAGGCGCCGTCCGGTCCCCCGTGGGCTCCGGCGAGCGCGTCGCCGGTGTCGAAGGCGAACAGGTGGCTCTGGTGCAACGGGACGCCCAGCGGACGGCTGCCGGTGACCTCGGTGAGCGGCGGGTGGACGACCCGGCTCTCGGGGCGCAGCTCGTCGGGGGTCTCGTGGGAGTGGTGGTCGCTCATGGCGTTCATCCTCGGGCGGTCCCGGCGCCCGGGCCATGGCCAATCGCCGTCGAGTGGCCTGCCCGGGCGGTCGTTCCGGCCCACCGCCCGGAGGCGGTGGCGACGCCCGGGTCGCGGCGGCGGGTGGTTCCCCTCTACGACGGGTGGCTCCCGGCGGCGGCGAGAGGCTCCCGACGCCTCGCGGCTACTTGCGGCTACTTGCGGCTACTTGCGGCGGCTGAAGATCCGCTTGGCCGCGTAGACGATCCCGACGATCAGCAGCACCACGAACAGGATGATCAGGATCACCACGACCAGCAGGAACTTGCCCAGCTTGGCGAAGAAGCCCGACTTCTTCTTCTCCTCCTTGGCGAGGTTCGCGGCCTCGGCGGTGGAGGCACCGGAGGCGACCGTGGTGACGGAGGCACCGGAGGCGGCGCTCGCCCCGGTACGGACCTCCGTACCGGCGTCCGCGGCGGAGGCCCCCACGGCCGCCCCCGGGTTCGCGGCGGCGGCCGCGACGGTTCGGGGTGCGGCCACCGCCGCCGCGCCCGATGCCACGGCGGTGAGGCCGGTGGCGGCCAGCAGGGCCACTAGGGCGCCAGCCATCGAACGTATGATCCGATTAGTCATCGTGCTCCTCAAAGCGGTTCCGGAGCAGCGCGGACCCCGCCGATCTGACCAATTTCTCATGGTCTGACCAGCTGGTTTTCCCATCCGCGCCTAGTATGCTCCACTGAAGTTCTACAGCGGTGTAAAAGTTTAGCGACGGGCCCTGCCCGGATCGGCTCCGGCCCCCGGCCACGCGAACCCGCCGCTTCGACGGGGGGCGCGTGGCAACTGTGGAGGATGACGACGTGTCTGGCCGCAAGGGTTCCCCCGGAGCCGAGAATTCGCCGCACCGGGCGGGCGGGCGCCGGAGCACCGGCCGGAGGGCCGACCGGACCGGAACCGGTCAGAACCCGGACAGCTCGGACATAGCGGAGGGCCCGGCGGAGGGCCGTGCGGCGGGCCGGGCGAAGAAGAAGCCCAAGCGCGGCACCAAGGAGAAGGTGCTCTGGGCGACCGCCGGCTGCACCGCCCTCGCCGTCCTCGGCGGCGCCGCCCTCTACTACCGGCTCAACAGCAACATCAGCACCTTCGACGGCGATGCCCTCAGCAAGGACCGCCCGGAGGCCGCGGCCCCGGACTCCCAGGGCCGCACCCCGGTCAACGTGCTGATGATCGGCTCGGACAGCCGCGGCAACGGCAACAGCGACCTGGGCGGCGGCGGGGACGGCGGCGCCCGCTCGGACACCGCGATCCTGCTGCACGTCTACGCCGACCACAAGCACGCCGTCGGCATCTCCATCCCCCGCGACTCCCTGGTCACCATCCCGCCGTGCAAGCTCCCCAACGGCAAGTGGACCAAGGAACAGACCAATGTGATGTTCAACAGCGCCTTCTCGGTCGGCGACAGCGACCAGGGCAACCCGGCCTGCACCCAGAACGCCGTCGAGAAGCTCACCAACCTGCGCGTCGACCACACCATCGTGGTGGACTTCAACGGCTTCGCGTCGATGACCAAGGCGGTCGGCGGCGTCGAGGTCTGCCTGCCGAACGACATCCACGAGGGGGACCTCAACCCCAACCTCGGCCGCAAGGGGAAGCTGCTCTTCGCCAAGGGCAAGCAGAAGGTCGAGGGCCAGAGCGCGCTGGACTACGTCCGGGTGCGGCACGGCATCGGCGACGGCTCCGACATCGGCCGCACCAAGCGCCAGCAGGCCTTCCTCTCCTCCCTCATCAAGGAGGTGAAGTCCCACGGCATGGACCCGACCACGCTGCTGCCGCTCGCCGACGCGGCCACGAAGTCGCTGACCGTCGACCCCGGCCTCGGCTCCGCCGCCAAGCTGCTCTCCTTCGCCATGGAACTCAAGGACGTGGACCTGCACGACATCAAGTTCCTGACCGTGCCCTGGCGTTACGAGGGCCCGCGGGTCGCCCTGGTCCACCCGGACGTGGACCAGCTCTGGGCCGCGCTCAAGGCCGACCGCACCATCGACGGCCAGGACGCGAGCGCCCCGGCCGAAGCCGGCTCCGCCTCCCCCGCCGCGGATCCCGCCACCACCCCCGCGGCCGCTCCGGCCCCGACGGCCGCCCCGGACGCCAAGGCCGCCGAGGTGAAGGTCTCCGTGCTCAACAGCACCGGCGAGACCGGGCTCGGCGGCCGGGCCGCGGAGACCGTCAAGGGCGCCGGCTACACCGTCACCGGCGTCGGCAACGCGGTCGGCAAGCCGCGCAGCACCACCGTCGTCGAGTACGGCACCGGCGAGCGCACCGCCGCCGAGTCGGTCGCCAAGCTCTTCCCCGGCGCGACCGTGCAGCCCGGCGGCCGGGGCGTCAGCGTCGTCCTCGGCCACGACTTCGCCGCCGCCAACCCGGCGGGCCCCGCCACGCCGGCCCCCGGCGGCGCCGCCACCGCACCGGCCCCGCTGCCCACCAGCATCAGCGGCGCCGCCCGCTCGGCCGACGACGACCCCTGCGCCAACCTCTCGTACGGCTGAGCCCGGCCTCCTCGCACAGCGGTCCCCCCGTACGACGGCGGGGCGCCCCCGGATCATCGCCCCGGGAGCGCCCCGCCGTCGTACGTCCGAGGGGTGTCAGCGCCTCGTCCCGCAGGACGGACAGAACGCGGCGCCGTCCGGGACGTCCTGGCGGCAGCCCGTGCACTGGACGGGCTGCGCCAGCCGGAAGCCGCAGCCCGGGCAGAACGGCGTGCCGTGGGTCTCGGTGTGGCACTGCGGGCAGACCAGCTGCCGCGGCGTGCTGACGTCGTACCCGGCCCCGGACTGCTGCCCGGCCTTGAACGCGCGCTCGGTGACCGCGTCGTTGAGACCGCGGTGCTGCGCCGCCACCGCCTCGGCCGCGGTGTCCGGGGCGCAGTTGTGGCACAGGCCCTGGGCCGGGTCGAAGCAGCGCCCGCAGGTGTATTGGGTGCACCGGGCGCAACGGTTGAAGTGGGACTGGGCGTTGGTGATGGCCCGCTGGAACGCGGCGTCCCGCGAGGTGCCCCAGGTCTGCCCGGCCAGCCCGTCGGCGGCGTTGCTGATGGTGTTGGCGTTGCCGCCGATCAGGTTCCAGGCCGCACTGACGCCCTTGCCTATCCAGCCGGCCATCTGGCCGGTCCGGAACGGTTCGAACGTCGAACGCCAGGTGTCCGAGCAGCGGTAGCAGTAGAACTCGAACTGGAAGCCCGCGCCGGTGCCGTGCTGCTCGCACATGTCGCGGTAGTTGCTGCTGAAGTAGATCTCCGAACTCACGTCGTCCCCGGTCGCTCAATGGCCTGTCAGCGGTCGCTCCCAGGGACGATAGGGCCCATCGAACGGTTCCGCCAACAACGTTCGACCGTCCCCGCTCAGAGCCCGGTGGCCGGCAGCAGCAGCACCCGTGCCGGATCGAACGGCTGCCAGCGCGCGGGCTGCCCGCTGCGGCCGATCCGCAGCCGGCACCAGCGCTGCCCGGCCGCGTCCTGCCACCACCCGCTGATCCGGCCGAGCGCCCAAGCGCCGCCCCCGAGGTCCACCTCGACCGGCTGGTAGACCCACTGGACGTCCCGGTCCGCCGGTTCCGTTCCCACCGGACCTCCGGCGCCCACGGGACTGCACTGACTCTCCATCACGGCTCCGTCTCCCGACCCGGACCCGGCCGCCGGACGCCCCGCTCGGGGGCGGCCGACGGCCGGGGTGCAGCTCACCTCCTGAACTCTACAGGCGTGTAGAGGTCAGCGGGAGGAGTTCCGTCGAAGACGATCGACCCGGCCGGAGGACCGGCCGGGTCGGGGTGCCGGGGCGAGCCGGCCTCAGCGGTCCTTCCGCATCGAGGGCTCCTGCACCGACGGCGTGCGCGCCGACGACCTGCGCGCCGACCGCCGCCGCTGCCACAGGGCCAGCGGCACGATCCCGGCCAGCGCGGCGGCCTCCGGCGCCGGCGGCGCCTCGAACGGCGCGCCGGCCGCGCCCGCCGCCCCGGCCGGCACCTTGTCGAAGGTGTCCGGGACCGGCAGGGTGGACCAGTCGGACAGCGGCCAGGCGACCACGAAGGCCCGGCCGACCACGTTGTCCACCGGCACGAAGCCGTCGCCGGTCTCGTTGTGGTGCCAGCGGGAGTCCCGCGAGTTGTTGCGGTGGTCGCCCATCACCCAGAGCTTGCCCTTGGGCACGGTGACGGTGCCCACCGGGTCGTTGTCGCAGGGCGTCGCACCGGGGAACAGGTACGGCTCGTCCAGCGCGACGCCGTTCACCCTCAGCGGCGCGCCCGCCTCGCAGTCGACGGTGTCCCCGCCGACCGCGATCACCCGCTTGATCAGGTCCTTCTCGTCCGCCGAGGGCATCAGGCCGACGGTGCTGAGCACCTTCTGGACACTGCCCATGACGGAGTCGCCGGAGCTCGCCGGCGTGCCCTCCAGCCAGCCGCCCGGATCGCGGAACACCACCACCTCGCCGCGCTCGGGCTTGGCGCCGAACCACGGGGTGAACTTGTCGACCAGCACCCGGTCGCCGATCGCGAGGGTCTGCTCCATCGAGCCGGAGGGGATGGAGAAGGCCTGCACGAAGAAGGTCTTGATGCCGAGCGAGAGCAGCAGCGCGATCACCAGCAGGATCGGCAGCTCCTGCCAGAACGGGCGCTTCTTCCGGGGGCGCTCGGCCTCCTCGTCGGCCTTCCCGGGAGCGTCGGCGCCCGCGTTCACCGCGTCCGCCCCCTCCGCCACCGCGGTGCCCGTACCCGCCTCCGCCCCCGCCCGGCCGTCCCCGGCCCCTTCGCGCTCCGCGGCTCCGCCGCTCTCGCCGGACTCCGCGCTCTGCTGCACAGTCATTTCCTCGGCCCCTCCGACGGCCTGGCGGGAGCCGGTAGGAAGACCCCCTGTCAGGAACGAACCTACCGAACAGAGGTTCCCGGGCGCGCCCTGACGTGGATGCGCTCGCCCTGCGGACCGAACAGGCTGAGGAACTCCACCGGCTGCGGGCCCGCGTTGCCGAAGGCGTGCGGGGTGCGGGTGTCGAACTCGGCGGCCTCACCGGCCGCCAGCACCAGGTCGTGGGTGCCGAGCACCAGCCGCAGCCGCCCGGACAGCACGTACAGCCACTCGTACCCCTCGTGGACCTTCAGCTCCAGGTCCGGCCCGGCGTTCCGGCCCGGCGGCACGATGTGCTTGTAGGCGTGCAGGCCTCCCAGGTGGCGGGTGAGCGGGACGATGGTCTGGCCGTTCCTGGTCACCGGGCGCGGGTGGATCCGCGGGTCTCCGGTGGCCGGGGCGCCGACCAGTTCGTCCAGCGGCACCCGGTACTCCCGGGCCAGCGGCAGCAGCAGCTCCAGCGTCGGCTTGCGCTGCCCGGACTCCAGCCGGGACAGCGTGCTGAGCGAAATGCCGGTGGCGGCCGCCAGTTTGGCGAGCGTGGTGCCGCGCTCCCTGCGCAGCGCCCGCAGCCGCGGGCCCACCGTGGTGAGGACGTTCTCGAACTCTTCGTCGGCCATGCCTGCCATTTGCCGGTACGGCAAGGACCCTTGTCAATCCGGCACACGGGTGAGGACCCCTCCGCCACCCCTGCGGGTCACGCCCCCGGGGCGCGTCCACGGCCCCGGCGCCTATCCTCGCGTCATGCGCATCCACCTCACCCGGGACAGCGTCGCGGCCGGCGACGACGCCGACGCCCCGCACGCCGGGGCCGCCACGCTCCCCGACGGCCTGGACGCCCCGGCGGCGCTCACCGCCCTCGGGCTCCCCCGGCCCCGGCTCCCGCTGATCGGCGGCGGCCTCGCCACCTGGGTGGTGCGCGCCGCCGACGGCACCCCGCTGGCCGTCCTCGCCCAGCAGTGGCCGCGGCCCCGCCCGCTGCCGGCCTGGCAGGGCCCGCTCGACCGCCTGGCCGGAGCGGACGGCACCGTCCGGCTGCACGTCGAGTACCGGCGCCAGCTGGACCCGGAGGCCGAGTACCAGCGGCTGCTGCCCGGCTGAGGCCTACGGGTTCGAACAGCTACGGCGTGCCGAGGAACCAGAAGAACGGCCCCTGCTCGTACAGCGACCGCACGATCGGCTCGGACCAGTCCGTGACGACGAACAGCACCAGGCCCACCGCCCCGCCCAACAGCAGCCCGGCCGCCACGGCCGCCGTCATCATCCCCGCGATCGCCCGCATCCGGGCCTCCTCCCCGTCGCCGGGGAGACTCCCCCGCCCGCCCCGTGGCGGCACCGAACGTCCTTGGACCGAGGCCGAGTTGTCACCGAGCAGTGAGCAACGGTGAGCAACGGGGGCGGGAAGCGCGGCCCGCTACCGGTACTCGCGCAGCCTGGCCCGCACCCCGAACGCGGTGAGGCCGAGCGCCAGCACCAGCGCCCCGCCGGCCAGCGCCGCCGTGGTGCCGTCGAGGTCGTCGTCGGTCGCGGCGACCGCCCGGTCCATCGCACCCGCGTTGATCGCGATGGTGTCCCCGATCGCGGTGCCCAACTGCCCGAAGTCGTAGTCGGACTGGCCCTTCGACAGCCCGGTGTTGAGCGTGACCGCTTCCTTCAGCCTCCCGGCGTCGCGCAGCTCGCGGATCCCGCGGTCGGTCCGCTGGTACTGCTGGAAGGCGTCCAGCACCCGCTCAGCGGCGTCCTGCTCGCCCGCGAAGGTGATGTTGTGCAGCTCGCTCCCCAGGTAGCCGCCGAAGGGGACCACCGTACGGTCCGCGCGGTGCCGGGCGGCGGCGTCGGCCAGCCGGGCGCCGTAGTCCGGCAGTGCCGCCCCGTCGAGGCGGACGATCGCCTGCGCCTTGTCGAGGAAGCCCTGCTCGTAGGCGGCGGCACGGCTCGGGTCGGTGAGGTAGCGGCTCTCGTCGACGTTCATGTCGTACGCCACGGCGCGGGCCCGGCTGAGCGCGATCACCGAGTCGTAGGCGTTGCTCTTGGCCGTCACCAGGCGGTCGTCCGCACGGCCCGCCAGGGCGAGCGCGGTCACCAGCGCCACGCCGGTCAGCACGGTGACGGCGGCCAACGCCGGGCTGAGGACCCGCCGGTAGCGCACGGCGAGGGCGCGCTGGAGGCCCAGCAGCGCGACCAGCGCGAGCAGGCCGACGGCGAGCAGCCACCACCAGCCGCCGCCGAGCGCCCGGCGCTGCCCGGAGTACACCTGCTCGACGGTGGCCTCGTTGGCGGCGGTGACCTGGTCTGCGGCGGGCAGCAGCTGTTGGCGCAGCAGGTCGGTGGCCTGCCGGTAGGTGTCCAGGGCGGCCGGGGAGGGTTGTCCGGCCGGTGCCTTGGCCTGCTCCTCCAGCAGCCGGGCCTGGGCCACCAGGGCCTCGTAGCCGCCCAGTCGGCCGAGCACCAGCTGGACGGCGCGCTGCCCGGCCGGATCGTCGGCGGCGGCCTGGGCGGCCCGCTGGAGGTCGTCGTCGGCCTGGGCGCGGCGCTGCTCGTAGGCGTCCAGGGTCTGCCGGCGCAGCGCGGTGTAGTCGGGGTCGGCGCCGACCAGCAGCAGGTTGGCGGCCTGGGCGTCCATGTCGCTGAGCGCGAAGTAGAGGTCGGCGGCGCGGGTGGCCTGCGGGGCGGCCCGGTGGCCGATGGTGTCGGTGCCGTCGCGGGCTCCGCCGAGCACGGCGGTGGCGCCGAGGGCGAGCAGGGCGGCCAGGCTCAGTGCGGTGAGGCCGCGGACCAGGCGCGGGGTGGTCCAGTAGGACCGGCTGCCCGTCCTGCGGACGGCCCGGCCCAGGCGGGCCGGGGCGCCCGGCGCCTTCCCGGCGCGGCCCTCCTCGGCCCGTTCCTCCCGGCCCCGGCCTTCCCCGGCGCGGCCCTCCCCGGCAGGGTCGTCCTCCCGCGGGGCGCTCGCCCGGTGCTCCATGGAGGTCGTCATGACCACCCGTCCCTTCCCCCGTCGCACGGTCTGCCGACGCCCCGGCCGGAACCGAAACGCAGAACCGTTTCTCCACTTCCGCCGCGCGACGCTAGTGCCGCGTCACCGGCGACGAGGTGCTCCCTGACGGCTCCTTGACGCCGCCGGGCACCGTTCTTGACGCGCTCTTGGCGCGCCCTCCCGGTGCCCGGCAGCCGTCACCCTCCGGCGAGGGCCGGGCGGCTCAGCCCTGGCCGGCCCTACCGCCGCGGTTCGCCGTCTTCTTCCGACGGACCCTCTTCTTACGGGCGCGCTCGGACACGGCGGTCCTCCTCGTGGGCGTCGGGTCGGCCCGGTTCAGGCCGCCCGGCCGACCAGCTGGTCGGCAAGCCTCGCCAGCCGCTTCAACGAACGCTCCTCCTGGGCGACCAGCGCCGTCTGCGCGACCGAACCGCCGTCGTAGTAGGCGCCGTTGGCGACCGCCACGCCCGGCAGGCAGAGCCGGACCACGGCCGCCGCCCCCTCCGCGGCCGGCGCGCCCGTACGCCCGTACAGCGGCAGCAGCGCGGTGGCGCACTGGCCCGGGTTGAGGCTGACGGCGGTGATGCCGGAGCCGGCCGGAGCCATCTCGGCGGTCGCCATGGTGAGCGCGAGCTGCGACTGCGCGTACGCGGCGACCCGCGAGTACCGCTTCGTCCGGTGCGGGTCCGACCAGTTCATCGAGGCGGTGCGGTGCAGCGAGGAGGAGACGTTGACGATCCGGGCGTCGCCGGCCGCCGAGAGCGGTGCCCGCAGCAGCCGCGCCAGCAGGTGCGCGGCCAGGAAGTTGACCTGGAGCGAGACCTCGTTGCCGTCCTCGGTGAGGGTGCAGCGCTCGGGTGCCATCGCCGCGGCGTTGTTCACCAGCAGGTCCAGCGCCGGGTAGTGCTTGACGACCGTGCCGGCCAGCACGGCGATCTCCGCGAGGTGGGTGAAGTCGGCCGCCAGTTCAACGAGTTGGTCCCGCCGGGCGCCCGCGGCGACCAGGCGCCCGACGGCCGCCTCGGCCTCGGCGGCGGTCCTGGCGTGCACCAGCACGGTCGCGCCCAGCCCGGCGAGCAGCCGGGCGGTCTCCCAGCCGATCCCGGAGGAGGCCCCGGTGACCAGGGCGGTGCGGCCGGACAACGCAGCGCCGGACATTTCGGACACGGCGGAGATGGACAGGACGGAGTCGGACATGACCGTTCCCAGGGTGCGTGGCACCGCCGGCCCTGACCGGACCGGAGGTGCGGGCTCAACTGGCCCGATGGAATGAGGAGAAGAGGAACGCCGAACGCCTTCTACGGATCGCGACGGCCCCCGGGCGAGGCCCGCGCGCGCCCGCCCCCGCCCGCGCCGCGACGGCGCCGGGACGGGGTACGGCGCGCACCGTGCCCTCCGGCGGGGAGGCGCGGATCAGCGCACGGCGATGACGGCCACGGCAGCGCGGACCGTCGGCCGCCTATGCGGCGGACGGTCGTGATGGCGTACCGGGCGGTTCATGCTCCTCATCCAACCGACGCTCGCCCACCCGGGCAAGCGCCGCGCCGACGCCCTGACGAATCCCTGACGCAGCCACCCCCGCGGAGGTCCGGAGCTCCGGCCTACAGCCAGTTCCGCTTCTTGAACACCAGGTACAGCCCGGTGCACACCAGTGCCATCAACCCGATCGCGAACGGGTAGCCGAAGGCCCACTGGAGCTCCGGCATCGTCTCGAAGTTCATCCCGTACACCGTGCCGATCAGGGTCGGCGCGAAGAGGATGGCCGCCCAGGAGGAGATCTTCTTGATCTCGTCGTTCTGCACGTGCCCCGCCTCGGCGAGCTGCTTCATCTCCTCGTTCTGCCGCTGCGAGACCAGCGTCGCGTTGACGGTCAGGATGTTCTGGAGCATCTGCCGGAAGCCGTCCACCCGCTCGGCGGCGTAGGTGGCGTGGTCGGCGACGTCGCGCAGGTAGCGCTGGAGCTCCTCGTCGGTGCCGTACTTGCCGAAGCCCGCCTCCAGGCTCTTCATGATCTCCAGCAGCGGGCGGGTGGCCCGCTGGAACTCGATCACCTCGCGGGACAGCTCGTAGATGCGGCGGGAGACCTGCGGATCGCCCCCGAACACCTCGGTCTCGATCTCGTCGATGTCGTGCTGGAGGCCGGCGATCACCGGCGCGTAGCCGTCCACCACGGCGTCCAGCACCGCGTACAGCACCGCCTCGGGGCCGAGCGCCAGCAGCTCCGGGTCGTCCTCCAGGCGGCGGCGCACCGCCGACAGGTCCGGGGCCTGGGAGTGCCGGACGGTGAGCACGAAGTCGGGACCGACGAAGAGGTGGATCTCGCCGAAGTCGACCTCCTCCGCCTCGTCCAGGTAGCGGGCGGCGCGCAGCACGACGAACAGGGTGTCGCCGTAGCGCTCCAGCTTCGGCCGCTGGTGGGCGACGATGGCGTCCTCGACGGCCAGCTCGTGCAGGTCGAACCGGTCGGCGGCCTCCAGCAGCTGCGCCTCGGCCGGACGGAACAGGCCGATCCAGGCCATCGTGCCGGGCCGGTCGGGCAGCGTGCGGTAGATGTCGGCGAGGTCGGTGGGCGCGTCTATCCGGCGGCCGTCGCGGTAGACCGCCGCGTCCACGACGGAACGCTCCAGCGTCACCGGTTCGACGGGCTGGTCGGGGCGCGGGTCCATCGAGTGCTCGGGCGCCGGCTGGGTGTCCGAGGGCCGGACGACGGAACGGGAGAACGGACGCTTGCTCGCGCGCACGGCGCGCACACGCCAGTCGGACATGGCGGAGACCTCCACGGGGGATGCCCGGCCGCCGTACGGGAACACGGCGGACCGGAGGCGCCCGGCCGGCCGCCACGCGCACGGCGCGACCGGCGGCGCCTCGCCGGGAGGACGAGGTCAGTGCCGCGCGGGAGCCGTACGGGAGGAGGTGTGCCGGGGGCTGCGAGTGGTGCGGGACAACCGGGGGCGGGGCCGACTTCGACCCGTACTACTGCACTCCACGGCTCTCACCTCCTCGGCTCCGCGCGCTCACGCACCGGGAGGGGCGCCAGCACAACCCCGCCGAGTCTAGTACCCGTACGCCCCGGCCTCCGACCGGGGGCCCGGGCCGGGCACGCGTCCACCGCCCGCACCGGTGTTCCACGGACCACCCGGCGCCGGCCCCGCTCCCTCTCAACGACCCCGCCGGGCAGGGTTGTTCGTCCACAGCGAAGCCGTCACGAATCGGCGACCACGCCACTACGCTACGTGTCATGACTTCTTCGAAGAAGGCCCCGGGGCGGGGTACGGCGGTGGTGGTCGGCGGCGGACTCGCGGGGCTGGCGGCCGCCTGGGCGCTGCGCGGGATCGCCGAGCGGATCGTCGTGGTGGAGCGCGACCGGTACCCCGCGGGGACGGAGTTCCGGGCCGGGGTGCCGCAGGGCCGGCACGCCCACCTGATGCTGGAGGCCGGGCACCGGCTGCTGGACGAGATGATGCCCGGCATCAAGCAGCAGCTGATGGACGCGGGCGCGCAGCGGGTGGCCGCCTCGGACGTCAGGTGGCTGTGCTCCGCGGGGTGGCTGGCCGAGTACCCGGCGCAGATGGCCTTCCTCTCCTGCACCCGGCCGCTGCTCGACGCGTTCGTGCTGGACCGGGTCCGCGCCCACCCCGCGATCGAGTTCCTGGAGGGGACGGACGTGGTCGGGCTGCTCGGCTCGGCGACGGCGGTGACCGGGGTGAAGGTCCGCGAGCGCGGCCCGGAGCGCGGCGAGGTCCGGGAGATACCGGCCGAGTTGGTGGTGGACGCGGCCGGGCGCTCGACCTCGGTGCCGAAGTGGCTGGCCGAACTGGGCTGCCCGCCGGTACCCGAGGAGCGGGTGGACGCGGGCGTCGCGTACGCCTCCCGGATCTTCCACCGCCCGGCCGGGTCCGACCTCGGCGACCAGGCGGTCTACCTCCAGACCAAGGCCCCGGACGCGCAGCGGATGGGCGTCCTGCTGCCGGTCGAGGGCGACCGCTGGATCGTCAGCCTCGCCGGGATGCGCGGCGCCGAACCGGCGGCCGGCCCGGAGGGGTTCACCGAGCACCTGGGGCAGCTGCGCGACCCCCTCCTGCACGAGGTGCTGCAGGGTGCCGAACCGGCGGGCGAGGTCCGGGGGTTCCTCCCCGGCCCGGGCGTGCGCCGGCACTACGAGCGCGGCGGCCCGGACGGGCTGGTGGTGGTCGGCGACGCCGCGAGCACCTTCAACCCGGTGTACGGGCAGGGCGTCACCGTCGCCCTGTTCTGCGCCCGGGAGCTGCGCCGCTCCGCGAAGCGGCACGGCGGCATCGGGCACGCCGCGGCCCGGGCCGCGCGGCGCGCCGTCGCCGCGGCCTCCGCGGTGCCGTGGATGATCTCCTGCGCCGAGGACGCCCGCTTCCGCGCCACCGCCGGCGCGCCCTCCGGGGCCCTGGTCGGGCTCCAGCACCGGTTCTTCGACAAGGTGCTGGCCGCCAGCACCCGGGACCCGGCGGTCACCGCGGCGTTCCACGAGGTGATGTCGCTGGTGGAGCCGCCGTCGCTGCTGTTCCGGCCGTCGGTGCTCGCGGCGGTCCTGCGGGCCTGAGGGGGCACGGGGACGAGGGGCCGGCGCGGCGCTCCGGGCTTGGGGGGCGCGGCGCCGGCGCGGCGCTCCGGAGCGCTACGCCCCGAGGTGCGCGGCGACGTACGGCAGCGCCACCTGCTCCAGGCCGCGCAGGCCGAAGGCGGGGTGGACGTTGACCTCGAAGACCACACCGCCGCTCTCGGCCGCGAGGTCCACCCCGGCCAGGTCGAGCCCCAGGGAGGCGGCCGCCGCGACGGCCGACTCCGCGAGCCCGTCCGGCAGTTCGGCGTAGTCGAGCACGGTGGAGACGGCCCCCCGGCTCTCGTTGCAGGGCGCGTCCGGGTCCGCCTGGACGTGCTCGACCACCCGGACCACGCGCCCGTGCAGCACCACCACCCGGTACTGGTGGCGGCGCCCGTCCGGGAGGATGTTGCGGGCGTCACGGGCGAGCAGCCAGGGCGCCCGCGCGTAGTGCCGCGCGGCGGCGTCGAGCTGGGCGCGGGTCGTGACGTGGAAGACGTCGTCGCCGCCCATCCCGACGCAGGGCCGGGCCCAGACGTCGCCGCCGAGTTCCGCGAAGGCCTCGGCGGCGGCCTCCGGGCTCGGCTCGCGGAGCGCGATGCTGGGCATGTGCGGCACGCCGTCCCGGACGAAGCGGGCGACGGTGAGGTCCTTCTCGGTGGCCGACCGCCACGCCTGGGCGTCGGTGCCGAGCGAGCGGGCGCCGAATCCGCGCAGCCGCCGCTGGAAGTCCTCGAACGCGCGGCGCCGGTGCGGCGGGATCTCGTAGACGATCACCGTCTCGGCGGTCACCGTCCGGCCGCCCGCCTCCAGTCGGAGCCCGCCCGCGTCGTCGGCCTCGATCTGGCCGCTGCCGCCGGTCAGGAAGTGCCGGGCGTCCAGCTGTACGGGTTCCCGGCCGGTCAGCGTCCGGGCGGCGGCGGCGAGCACCTGCCGACTGCCTTCGGTCGAGCTGTGATCGGTCAGGAGTACGAGATCGCGTCGGGGCATGCGGACATGCAAGCGAGTGCGGCGTGATCACGACAAGGCGGCCTCGTGCGCCATCGGCCCGGCGGGGTGGCCGAAACCGGGTATCCGCAACCCTGCCGCCCCGCTCCGAGCCGTCCGCTTCGTCGCCCGGTTAATTCGGATGCGCCCGCTCCGCCCGCCCGCTAGCCTGCCCGACATGTCTACGCCCCGAATCTCCTAGCTCGCGGACCCACTTCCACGCCACCCGTGTGTCCGCAAGCTTTTTCGGAGCGTTATCCCATGATCACCACCCGTGGTGTCGACGTGCGCGTCGGCGCCCGCCTGCTGCTGTCCGACGTCACCCTGCACATCGCCCCCGGCGACCGGATCGGCCTGGTCGGCCGCAACGGCGCCGGCAAGACCACCCTGCTCGCCACCCTGGCCGGGCAGCTCGCGCCCGCCGCCGGCACGGTCACCCGGACCGGGGCCGTCGGCTACCTCCCGCAGGACTCCCGCGCCGCCGACCCGTCGGCCACCGTCACCGACCGCGTCCTGTCCGCCCGCGGCCTGGACGCCGCCGTCCGCGCCGTGCGCGCCGCCGAGGCCGCGATGGCCCGGGCCGGGTCGCCCGCCGAGGAGCGCCGGGCGATGGACGCGTACGTCCGGGCCGAGGCCGGGTTCCAGTCCCGGGGCGGCTACGCCGCCGAGGCCGAGGCGGCCCGGATCGCGGCCGGGATCGGCCTGCCCACCCGGGTGATGGACTCCCCCGTCGGCACGCTCTCCGGCGGTCAGCGCCGCCGGGTCGAACTGGCCCGCATCCTGTTCGCCGACCACGGCACCCTGCTGCTGGACGAGCCGACCAACCACCTGGACGCCGACTCCGTCGCCTGGCTGCGCGGCTTCCTCGCCACCCACCGCGGCGGACTGGTCCTGATCAGCCACGACCTCGGACTGCTCGAGGAGACCGTCAACCGGGTCTTCCACCTGGACCCGCAGCGCGCCACGATCGACGTCCACAACACCGGCTGGCAGACCTACCTGAACCAGCGCGCCGCCGACGAGCGCCGCCGCACCCGGGAGCGCGCCAACGCCGAGCGCAAGGCCGCCGCCCTGCACACCCAGGCCGACCGGATGCGGGCCAACGTCGCCACCGCGACCACCGCCCGCAGCATGGCCCGCCGGGCCGACCGGATGCTCGCCGAGCTCGAACCCGTCCGGCAGGCCGAACGCACCGCCCGGATCCGGCTGCCCGAGCCCGCCCCGTGCGGCCGGATGCCGCTGGGCGCGATCAGCCTCGCCAAGTCCTACGGCGGCCGGCCGGTGCTGACCGGCCTGGACCTCGCCGTGGACCGCGGCAGCCGGCTGGTCGTGCTCGGCCCGAACGGAGCCGGCAAGACCACCCTGCTGCGCGTCCTGGCCGGCCGGGAGGCCCCGGACGCCGGCCGCGTCGTCCCCGGCACCGGCCTGCGGCTCGGCTACTTCGCCCAGGAGCACGACACCCTCGACCCGGCGCTCAGCGTGCGCGACAACCTCGCCGCGGCCGCGCCCGGCCTGACCGACGGCGAACTGCGGCACGTGCTCGGTGCGTTCCTCTTCCGCGGCGACGACGCCGACAAGCCGGCCGGGGTGCTGTCCGGCGGCGAGAAGACCCGGCTCGCCCTGGCCGCCCTGGTGCACTCCGGCGCCAACGTGCTGCTGCTCGACGAGCCGACCAACAACCTCGACCCGGCCTCCCGCACGGAGGTCCTGGCCGCGGTCGGCGGCTACCCCGGCGCGATCGTGATGGTCACCCACGACACGGACGCCATCGAGGCGCTCCGGCCGGACCGCGTGCTCCTCCTCCCGGACGGCGACGAGGACCTCTGGCACGACACCTACCTGGACCTGGTCACGCAGTCCTGAGGACCGCTACCCGCCCGCCTGGCTTCCTCCCGGCGGGCGGGCCGGCCCGGCTACGGCTTGCGCGCCTCGATCAGGAAGCGCGCCGAGTGGGCGACGAACGGCCCGTCGGCGCGGATCCGCCCGTCCAGCTCGCGCAGCCGGTCCCGGTGGGCCTCGACGGTGAAGCCCGGGACCATCCAGACCACCTTGCGCAGGAAGTACACCACCGCGCCGATGTCCCGGGACTCCGTCCGCAGCCGCTCGGACCGCAGGTCCACCACCTCCAGCCCGGCCGCCCGCGCCTCGGCACCCTCCACCTCGGGGCGGCGGCCCTCCCGTGCCTCCGGCTGCGGCCCGAGGAAGTACTCGACCAGCTCGAAGACCGACGCCGGGCCGACGTGCTGGGCGAAGTACGTACCGTCGGGGCGCAGCACCCGGGCGATCTCCGTCCACCAGGCCCGCACCGGGTGCCGGCTGCTGACCAGGTCGAAGGCCCCGTCGGCGAACGGCAGCGGCGGCTCGTCCGGGTCCGCGACCACCACCGCGCCCAGCGGGTGCAGCAGCCGCGTGGCGCGGGCCAGGTTGGGCGGCCAGGACTCGGTGGCCGCGAGCACGGGCGGCCGCCCGCCCAGCCGTACGGCGCCCGCGAGCACCTCGCCCCCGCCGGTCTGGACGTCCAGCGCCGCCGTCGCCGCCCCCAGCCGCCCGGCCAGCAGCCGCTGGTAGCCCCAGGAGGGCCGCTCCTCGGTCGCCCGGCCCTCCAGCCAGGAGAAGTCCCAGCCGTCCACGGACACGGACTCCGCCTCGGCGATCAGCTCTTCGAAGGTACGCATGTCCGCATCATGACGGCGGGTCCACCGCCCGGCCAGCGGATTCCCTCGGCGGGCGCCGCCAGCCACTGCATCGGCCGCGGCTTCCGAAGATTGATGACGGATCCTCATATTCCTGTGGACGAGGCTCGATTGGCCCCGACAGAACCTTCACGCGATGTTGGGGAAATCTCACCTCGGCGGAGCCCGGAGCTAACGTCGTGGTTACACACCGTCGGTACGCTGGGGGACGACGGTGATCGGCAACGGGCCTGAGGGGAGGCGGCGGTGACGGCACGGCGCATCTCGCGCGGCAAGCGGCTCGCCCTTCTCTTCGCCGCGCTCGTCTCGGCCCTGTTCGCCGTCCTCGGGACCGGCGCCCAGGCGTACGCCGCCGAGCCGCTGCCGAAACCCGCGGCGGCTGCCGAGGGGGACCCGACCTGCAAGGCCCACCACGCCGCGGAGGCCCTGACCGGCCGGGCCGCGGTCCGCCACCGCGCGTGCGGCGGCACGGCCGTCCGCACGGCCCTCCTCGCCCCGGTCGGCACCGGCGTCGCGGCCACACCCGCCACGGTGCCCACCGGGCCGGTACCGGAAGCGAACGGGTCGAGACCGGCCGCGCTCGCGCGCCTCCAGGTGTTCCGCTGCTGACAGCTCCCGCGAGCTGACGCTCCCCGCACGCGATCCGGCGCGCGCCCGGTACGGGCACGCGCGGCCCCGCCATGCCCTCGGCCGGCGATCCGCGGCCCGGACCGGCGCACCGCTCCGCCGCACGCGCGTCAGCCCGCCGCTGCCCCACGACAGCAGCTCCCCGCCCGGCACCACCCGGGCGGGCAGAAGGAGACCTCTCATGCAGTCCCTCGTGACGCACGCCCGCGTCTTCCCGCACCGGCTCGCCACCAGCGGCCACGACCTCGGCCGGCTCTCGGCCGGGCAGGCCCCCGAAGCCCTGTTCATCACCTGCTCCGACTCCCGCGTGGTACCGGCCCTGATCACCGGATCACGCCCCGGGCAGCTGTTCGAGCTGCGCACCGCCGGGAACATCGTCCCCGCCTACGACACCACCGCCCCCAGCGGTGAGGCGGCCACCATCGAGTACGCCGTCGACATCCTCCGGGTCCCCGACATCATCGTCTGCGGGCACTCCCACTGCGGGGCCATCGGTGCCCTCGTCCGGGCCGAGGACCTGGCCCCCGTCCCCGCCGTGCGGACCTGGCTCGAACACGCCGCTCCGCCGACCCGCCACCTCACCCCCGTTCCGGCCCACGACCAGGAGGCGGACGTCGCGGGGCCGGTGCAGCGCAACGTGCTCGCCCAGCTCGACCGGTTGCACACCTACCCGGGCGTGACCCGCCGCCTGGCGGAGGGCACCCTGCGCCTGCACGGCTGGTACTACGAGGTACACACCGGCACCGTCCTGGCCGGCTCGGACCGGGGGTTCCTGCCGCTGTGAACACGCCCGACCGCAACCGCATCCCCGACCGCTCCGGGCTCCGTGGCCGCAACCGGGTTCCCGACGGCTCCGACCGTTCCGCCGCGTCCGCGCCGCGCGGCCCCTTCGCGCACTGGCGCCAGGACCTGCCCGCCTCGCTGGTCGTCTTCCTGGTGGCCGTCCCGCTCTGCGTGGGCGTCGCCGTCGCCTCCGGCGTGCCGGCCGAACGCGGCCTGATCACCGGCATCGTCGGCGGCCTGGTCGTCGGCCTGCTCCCCGGCAGCAGCCTCCAGGTCAGCGGGCCGGCCGCCGGACTGACCGTTCTCGTCTACGACGCCGTCCAGCAGTTCGGGCTCGCCTCCCTGGGGCCCCTCGTCCTCGCCGCCGGGGTCCTCCAGGTCACGATGGGCCTGCTGCGGATGGGCCGCTGGTTCCGCGCGATCTCCCTGTCGGTCGTCCACGGCATGCTCGCCGGGATCGGCCTCATCCTGATCCTCGGCCAGCTGTACGCCGTCTCGGGCCGCTCCGCGCCGGGCACCGGCCCCGCCAAGGTGGCCGGGCTCCCCGCGCTGCTCGGCGACTGGCTGACCGGCCGGGCCGCGATGACCGCCGTCCTCATGACCGCCGCCACGGTGGCCCTGCTGACGTGCTGGAAGAAGCTGCCCGGCCCCGTCCGCGCGGTGCCCGCCCCGCTGGCGGCGGTCGCCCTCGCCGCCGGTGCGACCGCGCTGTTCGACCTGGACGTCCCCAGGGTGGACGTGGACGGCCTGCTCGGCGCCGTCGCCGTCCCGACCGCGGACGGCTTCGGGGCCGTCGCGAGCGCGGCGGGCCTCGGCACCGTGCTCGCGTTCGCCGTCATCGCCTCCGCCGAGAGCCTGTTCAGCGCCGCCGCGGTCGACCAGATGCACGACGGACGCCGCACCGACTACGACCGGGAGCTCACCTCCCAGGGCGTCGGCAACGCCCTGTGCGGGCTGCTCGGCGCGCTGCCGATGACCGCCGTGATCGTCCGCAGCGCCGCCAACGTCCAGGCCGGCGCCCGGACCAGGACCTCCCGCGTCCTGCACGGTGTCTGGCTGCTGCTGTTCGCCGCGCTGCTGCCCGCCGTCCTGGGGCTGATCCCGCTCGCCGTCCTCGGCGGCGTCCTCATCCACGCCGGCGGCAAGCTGATCCCGCTGCGGCAGGGCGCGGCCCTGTGGCGGGCACACCGCGGCGAGGTCGTGGTGCTGACCGCCACCGCCGGCGCGATCGTCGTCACCAACCTCTTCGAGGGCGTACTGCTCGGGGTGGCCCTCGCCGTCGCCAAGAGCGCCTGGCAGACCTCCCGGTTGCACATCGATCTCACCGACGACGGTGACGGTCGACCGCTGCAGGTCCGGCTGAGCGGCAACGCCACCTTCCTGCGGCTGCCCCGCCTGCTGGACACGCTGGAGTCGCTGCCGACGGACCGCGCGGTCGACCTCGACTGGAGCGAACTGCGCCACCTCGACCACGCCTGCCGCAGCGCCCTGCTCACCTGGGCCGACCAGCACACCGCACGGGGCAGCACCGACGTACGGCTGAAGCCGCCACTGGTCATGAGCGCCTGACGATCGGACGGACGGCGGGTGGGCGGGGCGGTTCACGGAGCGCCCCGCCCACCCGCCGACGCGCCCTCGCGGAGCAGCCCGCGGCGGTTCACCGAGCCGACCGTCGACCGCCGCGGTGTCCCGGCCGGCGCCGGCCGGGCGTTCCGCTACCGTCCGGACTCCTCCGCCCCGACCCCGGCGGTGACCTCGGCCAGCTGGTCGAACGTGCGGTTGAGTACCGACCGGCGTTCGTCCTTGTAGCCCGGGGAGGGTTCCAGGTCGTCGACGGTCCGCTCCCAGACGGCCATGAACGCCGCCTTCCAGCCCGTGATCACGTCGGTTTCCGGCAGCTGGTGGACACCGTGGCCGGCCCGCGCCATGACGTGCAGCAGCTCCAGGTTGCACGGCACGGCGACGCCCCAGTACTCGTCCGGTTCGAGCTCGACGGGATCGCCGGCCATCGCCTCGGCGACCTCGGTGACGAGCCGGTCGATGAGGACCGACAGGTGGTCCAGCGCCGTGTCGCTCTCGAAGTTCCCACTGCCCCACGTGCCCACGAGGTCTCCTCTGAAGGGTGCCGCCGTCTGTCCCCGCCATCGAAGCAGGCGGCACTGACACCGCCGGGCGGCCGTCCGGTCGCGGCGACGGCGACAGCGACAGCGCCTTCCGGCGGCCGAGGAGCCGGACCGCTCAACGGGCCCACGCTCCCCCGTCGTTCGACCGTTCACCCCGGCCCGCCACGGATTCGGACACCGCGACGAAGGCCCGCACGAGGGGGCGGTCGTCTCCTCGGCGGGTGGCCAGGAAGACCCGGCTCACGGCGGAGGGCCCGTCGAGTTCGAGGCTCCGGGCACCCTCGGGGAGCAGCGTGGTGACGCCGTGGGGGGCGATGGTGACGCCCAGGCCGGCGGCGACCAGCATGGTGATGGTGTGCCAGTTCGAGCACTCCTGCGCGACCCGGACCTCGTTGCCAGTGTCCCGGATCGGCCGAGTGTTCACGTCGAAGGCGCGGGCCCCCGCCGAGCGCGGGAAGAGGATCAGGGGGTCGGCGGCCAGCGCCGCCGGTTGCACCCGCTCCCCCCTCGCGGCGGGGTGGTCGGCGGGGACGACCGCGACGAACCGTTCCGTCGCCAGGAGCGCGAGGTCGATGTCGTCGCGCTCCTCGGCGTCCCGGACGATCCCGATGTCGGCCGTGCCGCGTTCCAGGGCTGTCAGGACGTCGACGGTGAAGCCGTCGTGGAGCCTGACCTGGACGTCCGGGCGGCGGAGCGAGAAGGCGCGGAGCCGTTCACTGACGATCGCGGTGGCGGAGGTGATGAAGGCGACGTCCAGGCGGCCCGCCTCGCCGCGGCCGACCCGGCCGGCCTCGTCCAGATCGGCGGCCAGCCGGCCCAGGATGTCCCTCGCCCGCGGCCGGAACGTCACTCCGGCGTCCGTGAGGCGGACGCTCCGGGAGGTCCGCCGGAACAGCTCGACACCGACGATCCTCTCCAACTGCCTGATCTGCTGGGACAGGGCCGGCTGGGCGATGTGCAGCAGCCGGGCGGCACGACCGAAGTGCAACTCCTCGGCCAGCGCCAGGAAGTACCGCAGGTGCCGGAGCTCGATTCGCTGATCCATATCTCCAGCCTATGGATGGCGGCCGGCGTACGTATTGGACACCTGGGTGGGCACGGCCGCAGGCTGACGTGGTGCCGTCCAGGGAAGGAACCCGCCCCGTGCCGTACGCCTCAACCCCGCCCGTGGTCTCCTCGATCGCCTCGCCGAGCGACGCCGAGGCGTTCCGCACGCTGAACGAGGAGTGGATCGCGCGACTGTTCACCCTGGAGGAGGCGGACCGAGCCGTGCTCGGGGATCCGTTCGGCCGCATCGTCGACCCGGGCGGCGACGTGCTCCTGGCCCGCGAGCCGGACAGCGGAACCGTCGTGGGCTGCGTGGCGCTCCTGGCCCACCCCGACGCCGTGTTCGAGCTGGCGAAGATGGCCGTGGACCCCGACGCGCAGGGGCGTGGCATCGGCCGCCTGCTCGTGGCCGCCGCGATCGACCGGGCCCGCGAACTCGGCGGGACCAGGCTGTTCCTCGGCACCAACAGCAGGCTGGCCCCCGCCGTCCACCTCTACGAGGACGCCGGGTTCGTCAGGATCACCCGCGACCGGCTCCCGGTGGCCGACTACTACGCCCGCGCCGACATACTGATGGAACTGGGCTGAGGCCCGTGCCGCCCGTCCGTACCGCCTGCGCCTGCACCTGCACCTGCGGTGCGGACGGACGCGTGAACGGAGGAGGTCGGCATGGACGGTGGTCACCACGGTCGTGACGGCGGTGACTCGTGGCCCAGCGGTGTCGTCGTCGGCGGCGGCGGGCCCTTCGGCAGCGGCGGCGGCCGTGGCAGCGGCCCGGCAGCCCACCGGCACGATCACGGCCCGGGGTTCGGGAGCATCGAGGAACGTGACGCGCCCGGTGCGCGCAAAGCACCTCAGGACGGGGGGACGGCCATGGAGTTGCCCGACGGGATTCGTACGGAGATCAGGGCCCTGTGCCAGGAGGGTGATGCGCTGGTCGGACTGGGAGAGTTCGCCGAGGCCAAGCAGCGCTACCTCGAAGCCCTTCGGCTGCTGCCGGGCGACCACCGCGCATGGGCGGCCGCGACCTGGATCTACGTCGCGATCGGAGACGTGCACTTCCGACTGGGCGTCCACGACAGGGCCTACAAGTGCTTCCACAACGCGGTCCAGTGCCCCGACGGACTCGGCAATCCGTACGTCCACCTACGGTTGGGTCAGACCGCCTTCGAGCTGGGCGACCACGACCGCGCCGCGGACGAGCTGATCAGGGCCTTCATGGGAGGCGGGCCCGAGATCTTCGAGGAGGACGACCCCAAGTACCTCGGGTTCCTGCGGACTCGGGCCGACCTGAACCGCTCGGGCGCTGTCACCTCCTGACAGCCTGCCACCGGGCGAGCCACCCGGAACCCCATCCATGACCGCCCGGGGCCGGGCAGGTACCACGACGTCGAGCCCGGTCCGAGCCCCGCTGCGGCCGCTACGCGCCCGGGTCGACGCCGTCGGCAGCTCCTCGAACCTGGGCCGGCCGCCGCCCGATCTCGCCTGGCACCCGGGCCCGGTGGGCCCGGCGTCGGCCGGCCCCACCGGCTCACGGTCCGACGCTTCCTGCTACGCGGTCAGCTCATCAGCACGCTGAACGCCCTCCCGCTACGCATGCTCGGCAGCCCCCGCGCCCAGCGGGTTCAGCAACCACGTGGCGCGGTCCGGGTTGGGCGACCAGGGCTCGGTGGCGACGAGCACGGACGGGCGCCCGTCCAGCCGCCCGGTGCCCGCGAGCACGTCGCCGTCACCGGTCTGGACGTCCAGGGTCCCTGCCGCCGTGCCCAGCCGCCCGACTGGCACCACCGATAGCCCGCCCGGGGCCTCCCGGCCAGGAGAAGTCCCAACCGTCCACGGACACGGCCTCGACCTGGGCCTCGACGACCAGCTGGCCGAAGGCGCACTCGTCCGCATCGGTCCGCATCACGGCGGCGTAGGCGCCGTCCTGCCGGTGGATCGGCCAGCCGTCCAGCGGCCCCGTTCCCCGCTCCCCGCCTCTCGGCGGTTCCGTGACGGCCCCGAAAAACGGGTACTCACCGCCGGTACGGCCGCGCCATGATGGCGCCGCGGCGAACAGTTGCCGCTCCCGCCGACGCCCCCTGGAGGTCCTGACACCATGAGCCAGTCCGCCCTCGGCCGCTTCTACGACGATTTCGCCGACGACTACCACCTCCTCTACACCGACTGGAACGCCTCGCTCGCCCGTCAGGGCTCCGCGCTGGACGCCGTGGTCCGCGCGGCTCTCGGCGACGGCCCCGCCGAGGTGCTGGACTGCGCCTGCGGCATCGGCACCCAGGCGATCGGCCTGGCCGCCCTCGGCCACCGCGTCACCGGCACCGACCTCAGCCCGGTCGCCGCCGCCCGCGCCACCGCCGAGGCCGCCGGGCGCGGCCTCCGGCTGCCCACCGCCGCCGCCGACATGCGAGAACTCCCCTTCCCGGACGGCCGGTTCGACGTCGTCGTCTGCGCCGACAACGCGCTGCCCCACCTGCTCACGGCCGAGGACGTCCGCGCCGCGCTCGGTGAGATGCGACGGGTCCTGCGCCCGGGCGGACTACTCCTGGTCACCACCCGCCCGTACGACGAGCTGCGCCGCACCCGGCCCGCCTCCACTCCGCCGCAGACCGCCGAGCACGGCGGCCGACGGTCGGTCCTCTTCCAGCTCTGGCAGTGGCACGAGGACGGCGAGCGGTACGACCTGGAGCTCTTCCGGCTGCTGCCGGACGAGGCCGACGAGTGGCGGGTCGCAGTCCGCCGCTCCACGTACTGGGCGCTCACCCAGGACGAGCTGAGCGCCTTCGCCGCCGAGGCCGGCCTGGCCGGCATCCGCTGGGAGCAGCCCGCCGACACCGGCTTCTTCCAGCCCGTCCTGATCGCCCGGACGCCCTGACCTGCGCGGACGCAACGGCCTGCCGTGGCAGGGCCCTTTTGCGCCTCCACTTTTGCCGATCCATGTTAATTTTTACTCATGCGAGTAAATCCTGACTCCTCTCCTGACGCCCCCGCCTCCGGCCGGAGCGTCACCACTGATGCCCGACGCGCCCAGATCGTCGCCGCCGCGATCGGGACCGTCGCCGAACTCGGCTACGCCCGGGCCTCGTTCGCGCAGATCGCCAAGCGGGCGAAGCTCTCCAGCGTGCGGCTGATCTCGTACCACTTCCAGGACAAGGAAGACCTCTTCCAGGCCCTCGTCGACTCCGTCCAGGAGTCGGCGCAGGCCTTCATGCAGCCGCGCATCCATGCCAGGTCCGCGCCCGCCGCGCAGCTGGCCGCCTACATCGAGGCGAACCTGGAGTTCCTGGCGGAACACCCGGTCGAGGTACGGGCGCTGGTGGACGTCCTCGCCAACGCCCGCCGGGAGGACGGCAGCCCGCTGGTCAGCTCCGCCGGCTTCGACACCCCCGTCTCGCTGCTGGTCCGACACCTGCGGGACGGACAGCTCAGCGGTGACTTCCGGCCGTTCGACCCCGAGGCGATGGCCCTGGCGATCCGCGCCTCGATCGATGCGGCCGCCAACCGGCTGTCCGCCGGGGACGACTTCGACGTCCGCGCCTACGGGCGCGAGCTGGTCACCCTCTTCGCCCTCGCGACGGGGACCGAGGCCGGGACCGAGGAGACGAAGTGACCCTCCACGCCGCCCCGCGCCGAACCGCCCTCCTCTTACCCCTGCTGATCGATCTCGTCCTCCCTCTCGCCGTCTACTACAGGCTGCGCTCGGCAGGCGCGGACCAGTGGTGGGCCCTGCTGTGGTCCGCCGCCGTACCCGCGGTCACCGTGGTGGTACGGCTGGTCCGAACCCGCCGCGTCGACTTCCTGGCCCTGCTGATCCTCAGCATGATCGCCCTCGGTCTGGTGCTCTCGGTTCTCACCGGGGACGCCCGCACCCTGCTGATCCGCGAGGCCTGGACGGGCATGCTCGGCGGGCTCCTCGGGATCTGGCTGCTGGCCTCCGTCGGCTACGGGCGTCCGGCTCTGATGGTGGTCTTCCGCTCCTTCGTGCAGGCCAAGGCGGGCGAGGACGGGCTGCGTGCCTGGGAGGCACGCTGGGAGCAGGACTCCGCGTTCCGTCACGGCGTCCGGGTGCTCACCGCGGTCTGGGGCACTGCCAGCCTGCTCAACGCCCTTGCCCAACTGGCCTTCGCTTACCTCCTTCCCATCGACACCGCCCCGGCGGCCATGAACCTGTGCTGGCCGGTGATCGCCGCGCCGCTGCTCGTCTTCCACCTCCGGTACACCAAGCGCCACGGCCTGCGGGCCTGACCGGAACGGGGCCGGGCCGTCCGCGCTTCCTCCGCTACCCGCCCAACGCCACCACCGCCTCCGCGACCCGGCCCGCGCCGTCCTCCTTCGCCAGGGCGCGGGCCGCCTCCTGCGCCCGTTCCCGCAGTCGCCGCTCCTCGACGGCCTGACGGATGGCCTGCGCCAGCCGGTCGGCGGTCAGGTCGGCGAACCGGACGGGAGCGGTGGCGGCACCGAGCCGGCGGAGCCGGTCGGCCCAGAACGGCTGGTCCGCCGTCACCGGGACCGGGACGCTCGGCACACCCGCGCGCAGCGTCGCAGCCGCCGTGCCCGCACCCGCGTGGTGCACGACCGCCGCCATGCGCGGGAAGAGCCGGGCGTGCGGCAGTTCGCCGACCGTCAGCACGTCGTCGCCCTCCCCGGCGATCCCGGCCCAGCCGGCCTGCACCACGCCCCGGACTCCCGCCCGCCGCAGGGCCTCCACCGCCAGGGCGCTCAGCCGCTCGCCCTGCCCCGCCGCCATGCTGCCGAAGCCGATGAACACCGGCGGCGGCCCGGCCCGCAGGAAGTCCTCGACCTCGGCCGGGAGGCCGTAGTCCTCCGCCACGTACGGCCACCAGTTGCCGACCACCCGCAGCCCCTGCCGCCAGTCGGCCGGGCGCGGTACGAGGGTCGGGCTGAAGCCGTGCAGCACCGGCCAGTGCGCCCGCTCCACGGCCCGCCGGCGCGCGGTCTGGGAGAACGCCGGGAGGCCCAGCCGCGACCGCAGCCGGTGTGCGGCCCTGGTGTGCAGGCGGTCGACGACCCGTTGGCCGAGCGCTCCCGCCGTCCGGTTGCCCCAGCTCCCCAGCGAGCGGCCGCCCCCGACGACCGGCGGGAACTCCCGCGTCGGCAGCGTGGGTTGCAGGTAGACCCCGATGCTGGGGACGCCCATCGCCTCCGCGAGGTGCCAGCCCAGCGGCGCGGTGGTGGTGCTCAGCAGGAGCAGATCGGCTCCGGGTGCGGCAGCGTCCGCGAGCCCGTCACCCAGTTTCCCGATGAACGCCGCGGCCCGCGCGAGCAGTTCGGAGCGCCCGCCCGTCGGACCGGTGCCCGCCCCGCGCGGATCGACCGGGAGCGGGCGGAAGTCGAGGCCGCTGCCGGCCACCAGCTCGCGGAAGGTCTCGGGCGCCGCGAGCGCGACCTCGTGCCCCGCACCGCGCAGGTACGCCCCGAGACCGGTGTAGGGGGCGACGTCGCCGTGCGATCCGGCGGCCGTGACGAGGATTCTCATCGAGCCTCCTCCTCGGGGTCGCTCCCGCTGTGCCGCTCGGCGTTGGCGCCGATCGCCGCACGCAGGTAGCCGGCCAACCCCGGGCGCTGCTCGGCCGGCGGGACGACGAGGGCGAAGGCACGGGCGTCCGCCTCGTAGTCGTCGGCGATCCGGCAGTGCATCTCCGGCGGGCAGGGCGTGAACCACCGGGTGATGTGCTTCCGGTGCTGCTCGGCGAGGTCCAGCACCGTCCGGTGGTCGACCGGCAGTGCCCGGTCGAAGGCCTCCAGCAGTCGGCCGCGCCACTCCGCGGCCTCCGCCATCAGCTGCCGCCAGTCCTCCTTGGAGTGGGTGGCGGCGCGGGCCAGGGCCTCCTGGTGGCTGTCCCGCTCGCCCCACTTGAGGTGGGCGTCGGCCGCGTAGCTGAGGTCGAAGACGACGTCCCCGAAAACCTCGAAGCGCTCCTCCGGACTCAGCTCGACCCCGGTGCGCTGGACCTCGATGGCCCGCTCGGCGACGTCGACCAGCTTCTGCAGCCGGGCGATCTGCTCGGTGAGGGCGTGTCGTCTCGACAGCAGGTGGTCGAGGGCGTTGGCCTGCGGGTCCGCCAGGATGTCGGCGATCTCGTCGAGCGGGAACCCGAGTTCCCGGTAGAACAGGATCTGCTGGAGCCTGGCGAGGTCCGCGCCGTTGTAGAGCCGGTAGCCGGCCGGGCTTCGCTCACTGGGCGTGAGCAGCCCGGACCGGTCGTAGTAGTGCAGGGTCCGGATCGTGACCCCGGCGAAGCCGGAGACCTGGCCCACCGACCAGCTCATGCGTCCCTCCGATCATCCGTGCGTTCGCTGCGCCCCCACCGTGCGGCCTGACGTGGGGTAAGGGTCAACACGCGCAGCTCAGGGGCCTGCTCCGGATGCCGGGCGGCGTCCTCGGTCAGGTCTCGCGCTGCGGGTGGTAGGCGGTCTCGGGTATGCCGAAGGTCCAGGCGACCCCGGCTCGCGCGGTGCGGGTGCTCGGGGGGACGCGCAGCCAGTAGGTGCGGTGGGTGCCGTCCGGCTCGGGCGTGGAGTTGACCACCTCGACCATCACCACCGGCTCGTCGTCGGGCAGGACGATCCGCCAGAGCACGCCGGTCTCGTCCCGGTGGACGGGCTCGGCACCGGAGTCGGCCAAGTAGCGCTCGTAGCCGTAGTGCTCCAGCAGGACGCGGCGCAGCTCGGCGTTCTCCTCGGTGCGGATCCGCTCGGCCGTCACCTCGGCCAGGCCGGCCAGGAACTCCGGCGGGACGGGCATGCCGCGCCAGGCGTGCAGGGCGAAGCCGTCGGCGTACTCCAGGGCGGGCCCGTCCGCCCGGTCGAGCCGCCCGGCCTCGTCGCGGTGCAGGCCGGTCGGCCGTTCGCTGAGCAGGGCCACGTCCCGGTACGGCCACCACCAGCCGACCTCCCGGGCCAGCTCGGCCAGTGGTGTGGCGGCGGCGCTCGCCCCGGCGGCCTCGAAGGCGGCGAACCACGGCGCGTCGTGCTGGCCGCGCACGGCGTCCAGCAGGGCGAGCCGGACGGTGGTGCGACGGGCCCGGGCCTCCTCGGCCACGGCGGCGTCGGCCTCCCGGTCGGCCTCGGGGGCGAGCCGGTCGAGCACCGCGTTGCGCAGCCGGTCGGCGAGCGGGGTGGTGACCGGGCCGAGCTCGCCCCCGGTGAGCGCCCAGTGGCCCGCCCACCCGGCGGCGCCGACCTGCTCGACGGCCCGCCGCCTGGCCTCCTCCCAGGGCTTGGTGCGCACGGCCTCGCGCACACTCTCCGCCCCGGCGGCCCGCAGCTCCAGCGCCGCCCCGGTCGCGGCGAGCGGCGAGCCGAACCACCGGATCGCCGCGGGCTCGGGCAGCCCGGCCGCCCGGTAGGCGGCCCGGACGGCGCGCTCGGCCGCCGCCCGGTCGCCCGCTCCGGTGGCCGCCGCGGCCGCCCGCCAGCGGGCCGTCACCTCGACCGGCCCGGGCAGCTCCCGCGCCTGCGCCCGGTCGCCGTGGACCTCGTCGTGGATCACCGTCTCCATCCCTGCTCCGTTCCCGGCCGGGCTCCCCGCCCGGCCGTCCGTTCCCGTTCCGTGCCGCGGCCACGGCCGCGCTCCACCCTCGTGTCCGCACCCGCCCGCCAACCCCCGTACGGCGGGCGGAGCGGTCGTCAGTCCGCGACCATCCGCACCGCACCCGGCACGTACTCGCGCTGGCGGACCACCCGGTACCAGCCCTTGGGCAGCGGTATCGCCGCGTGCTCCTCGTGCACCACCCGGCCGCCCTCGGGCAGGTGCAGCCAGCCCGCGCCGAACGGCCCGGTCTCCCGGCGCAGCTCTCCGGGGCCGACCACGGCGTGCGCGTGCCCGGTGACCTCACCGAGCGCGAGCACCATCCGGCCTCGCGCGTCCCGGGGCTGCACGGCCAGCTCCACCACCCTCGGCGGCACCGCGCCCTCCTCTACCGGCACGATCAGCACATCGCCCTGGCGGTACATCAGTCCTCCCTCGCCGTACGGAGGGGCTCCGGCGGACGCCGGAACCCATGGCTCCGCCGCGTCCGCCGCGGTCACTCTCCGGAGCCAGGACCCGAACATAGAGCAAGGGTCTGACAACGCGCCCGGGCGGCGACCCGGCCGCCGGATTGTCAGTCCCGGCTGGTAGACAGTTGTTCGGCCCCGACCCCAGAGGAGCAGCGCATGACTGTCAACGACCACATCGAGCGGTTCCACGGCCTTCCCGTCTTCGACTTCGTCGAGGCCTTGGAGGAGGCCGAGGAGAAGGGCGGATCGGGCGCCCTCGAACTGCCGGACGCGGCCTCGGCCGCCTGGCGGGTCAAGCTCGACTACGAGTCCGAGGCGACGTTCGCCGAACGCTGGGAGCAGTTCCTCGGCGCCGTCGACACCGAGCGGGTCACCGCCCTGGTGATCGGCCAGTGGTCCCCGGAGGAGCCGGAGGGCTTCCAGGAGCCGATGGAGGCGATCGTCGCCGCCGCCGGCCGGCTGCCCGCCCTGCGCGCCCTGTTCGTCGGCGACATCACCTTCGAGGAGTGCGAGATCTCCTGGATCCAGCAGTGCGACATCACGCCGCTGCTGACGGCCTTCCCGCGGCTGGCCGAGCTGGTGGTCCGCGGGGCCTCGCAGGACTGGGACGGCAAGGGCGGTCTGGCCCTGAAGCCGCTGCGGCACGAGGCGCTCGAGGCGCTGCGCTTCGAGGCCGGCGGCCTGCCGGGCTCGGTCGTGCGCTCGGTGGCCGGCTGTGACTTCCCCGCCCTGGAGCGGCTGGAGCTCTGGCTGGGCGTGGACAACTACGGCGGCGACGCGACGATGGCCGACGTCGCGCTGTTCCTGGACGGCACCCGCTTCCCCAAGCTGCGCCACCTCGGCCTCCAGAACAGCGAGTTCCAGGACGACATCGCGGCCGCCGTGGCACACGCGCCCGTCGTCGCCCGGCTGGAGTCGCTCAGGCTCTCCATGGGTGTGCTGACCGACCAGGGCGCCACCGCACTGCTGGAGGGCCAGCCCCTCACCCACCTGCGCTCCCTCGACCTGCACCACCACTACCTCACCGAGGAGATGCAGCAGCGCCTGCGTCAGGCCCTGGCCGGTGTCGAGGTCGACCTCTCCGAGCCCGGCAAGCCCGACGACCAGTGGCGCTACGTGGCCGTGGCCGAGTAGTCGTCAACGCCCCGCGCCCGCCTGATCGCCCGACAGCCCGACCGCCCGCGTACTCGCCCACCCCGACCGACCAGGATCCGACATGTCCATCTCCCGCCACATCGAACGCTTCCACGAGCTGCCGATCCACGAGTTCGCCCCCGACGACACCCGGCCGCGGCCCGCCGCCGACAGCGTCGCCTGGCGGCTCGCCCTCGCGTACCGCTCCGAGCAGGACTTCGCCCAGCTCTGGCAGTCCTTCCTCCAGGACGTCGATCCGGCGAGCGTCCGTGCCCTGGTGATCGGTCCCTGGTGGAACGGGGCCGAGGGCTACGGCTCCATCGGCCCGGTGATCGAGGCCCTCACGGCCGAAGCCGGGCGCCTGCCCGCCCTGGAGGCGCTGTTCCTCGCCGAGGTGACCTACGACGAGTGCGAGGTCTCCTGGCTGGTGATGGACGACGTCACCCCGCTGCTGGCCGCCTTCCCCGCGCTGAAGTCGCTGGCCGTGCGCGGCGGTACGGACCTCGGCCTGGATCCGGTCCGTCACGACGCCCTGACCAGCCTGCGCTTCGAGTCCGGCGGACTGCCGGCCACCGTGGTGCGCGCGGTGGCCGCCTCCGAGCTGCCCGCACTGGAGCGTCTGGGCCTCTGGCTCGGCGTGGACGAGTACGGCGGTGACGCCACGATGGACGACCTGGCGCCGTTCCTGGACGGCTCCCGGCTGCCGGAGCTGCGCCACCTCGGGCTGGCCAACAGCGAGTTCCAGGACGAGATCGCCGCCGCCCTCGCCCACGCCCCGATAGTGGCCCGGTTGGAGTCGCTCGACCTCTCCATGGGCGTGCTGACGGACGAGGGCGCCACCGCCCTGCTGGAGGGCCAGCCCCTCACCCACCTGAACTCCCTCGACCTGCACCACCACTACCTGAGCGACGCGATGCAGGAGCGTCTGTCCGAGGCCCTGCCCGGGGTCGGGCTCGACCTCGACGAGGCCGAGGGTGACGACCCGGACGACGAGGACGACCGCTACGTCTCGGTCTCCGAGTAGGCGGGCGGCGGAGGCGATGACCGTGCGACTGACCGTCCTGGGCAACCCGGGGCACCGACGGGTGACGCTGTTCGCGGCCGCCGCCCGGGCCGCCGGGCTGCCCGAGCCCGCCGTCCTGCCCTGGCTGGACGTGCTGCGCGGCCGGTACCGGCTGCCCGAGGGCGGTCTGCTGCGCATAGAGTCGCCCGGCGAGGAGCCGGAGGTCGACCGGCTGCTGCGCGGCCAGGCGCTCGGCCCCGGCTACGCCCCGACCAGGGTCGAGGGCACGGCCGTCTGGTACGCGGGGGTCATGGCCGCGCTGCGCGGGCTGGCCGCCCGGCCCGGCGTACGGCTGCTCGGCGATCCGGAGGAGATCGCCGTGATGTTCGACAAGCGCCGTACCCACGCGCTGCTCGCCGGGGCCGGGGTGCCGGTGCCCAGGGCGCTCGGCGGCGAGGTCACCGGCTGGGAGCACCTGCGCGGGCGCCTCGCCGAGGCCGGCCTGCACCGGGTCTTCGTCAAGCCGGCGCACGGCTCCTCCGCCTCCGGGGTGATGGCCCTGGAGTTCGGACCGCGCGGGCAGCTGCAGGCCACCACCTCGGTGGAGCTGGCCGACGGCCGGCTCCACAACTCGCTGCGGGTGCGCCGCTACCGCGGCGAGCGGGAGGTCGCCGCGATCGTCGACGGCCTGGCACCGGACGGGCTGCACGTCGAGCAGTGGATCCCGAAGGCCTCGCAGTCCGGGCGCGCGGCGGACCTGCGGGTCGTGGTGGTCTCCGGCCGCGCCACCCACGCCGTGGTGCGCACCAGCGGCCAGCCGATGACCAACCTGCACCTCGGCGGCGCCCGCGGCAGCCTCGACCAGGCCCGGGAGGCCGCCGGGCCTGCCTGGCCGGCCCTGCTGGAGACGGCCGAGCGCGCGGCGGCCTGCTTCCCCGGATCACCGATGGTCGGCGTCGACGTGCTGCCCACGACCGGCTGGCGGCGCGCCCTGGTCGGCGAGGTGAACGCCTTCGGCGACCTGCTCCCCAACCTCACCGGCCTGCCCGGCGGCCCCGCCGAGGGCCTCGACACCTACGGCGCCCAACTGGCCGCGCTGACCGCCCCCTCCCCGTCGTCGCCCGCGGCGACGGACCACCAGATCACGGAACCCGCTCGATGAACCACCCGACCACCCTCCCGTCCCCCGACATGAACGCCGTCGTGGGCAGCCACGACCTGCTGCTCGTCACCCTCGACACGCTCCGCCTCGACGTCGCCGAGGAGCTGGCCGCCGCCGGCCGCATCCCGAACCTCGCCGCCGTCCTCCCCGGCGGCCGCTGGGAGCACCGGCACGCGCCCGGCAGCTTCACCTACGCCTCCCACCAGGCGATCCTGGCCGGCTTCCTGCCGACGCCCGCCTCCCCGGACGGCCCGCACCCGCGCCTGTTCGCGGCCCGCTTCGCCGGTTCCGAGAGCACCGCCCCGCGCACCTGGGTCTTCGACGCCCCCGACCTGCCGACGGCCCTGGCCGCGGCCGGGTACCGCACGGTGTGCATCGGCGGTGTCGGGTTCTTCAACAAGCAGGGCCCGCTGGGCTCGGTGCTGCCGGGCCTCTTCCAGGAGAGCCACTGGGCGCCCGAGTTGGGCGTGGCCTCGCCGACGTCCTTCGAGGAGCAGGTCGCCCGGGCCGAGCGGGTCGCCGCCGAACAGTCCGCCGACCAGCCGCTGTTCCTCTTCCTGAACGTCTCGGCGCTGCACCAGCCGAACTGGTTCCACCTGCCCGGAGCCACCCGCGAGCACGGGGACTCCCGGGCCACCCACGCCGCGGCCCTGGAGTACGTGGACGCGCACATCGGCCGGCTGTTCGCCGCGATGAGCGCCCGCCGCCCCTGCTTCGCGATCGTCTGCTCCGACCACGGCACCGCCTACGGCGAGGACGGCTACACCGGCCACCGGATCGGCCACGAGGTGGTCTGGTCGGTCCCGTACGCGCACTTCACCCTCCCCGCCCGAGCGGCGGGCACCGCCACGACCTCCGAGGAGCGCGCATGACCACCGCACCTCCGCGCCCGGACTCGCCGTACCAGTCGTACGTCTACGCGTACCCGCACAAGACGGCCTACCGCCCGCTGCCCGAGCGCCCGCCGCTGCGCGAGCTGTGGGCCGGCGAGGCGCAGCACGCGCTCTCGCTCTACCTGCACATCCCGTTCTGCGAGGTCCGCTGCGGCTTCTGCAACCTGTTCACCCGGATCGGCAGCCCCGAGGGCTTGACCACGGCCTACCTGGACGCCCTGGAGCGCCAGGCCACGGCGGTGCGCGCGGCCCTGGACGACGGGGCCCGGTTCGCGCTGGCCGCGTTCGGCGGCGGCACGCCCACCTACCTGACGGCCGGTGAGCTGGAGCGGCTGTGCGACATCGCCGAGCGGCGGATGGGCGCCGACCTGCGGGCGATACCCCTCTCGGTGGAGGCCTCGCCCGCCACCGCGACCGCCGACCGGCTGGAGGTGCTCGCCGCCCGGGGCACCACCCGACTGAGCCTGGGCGTGCAGTCCTTCGACGACGCCGAGGCGCGCTCCGCCGTCCGCCCGCAGAAGCGGGCCGAGCTGGAGGCCGCCCTCGGCCGGATCCGCGCGGCCGGGTTCCCGGTGCTCAACATCGACCTCATCTACGGCATCGACGGCCAGACCGAGGCGAGCTGGCTCCGCTCGTTGGACACCGCACTCGCCTGGCAGCCCGAGGAGCTGTACCTCTACCCGCTGTACGTCCGCCCGCTGACCGGACTGGCCCGGCGCGGCGAGCAGGAGAGCCGGGCCGCCTGGGACGCGCGCCGGCTCGCGCTCTACCGGGCCGGCCGCGACCACCTGCTCGCCCACGGCTACCAGCAGGTGTCGATGCGGATGTTCCGCCGCGCCGCCTCCCCGCAGGCCGGCGCGGGCGAGTACGCCTGCCAGACCGACGGCATGGTCGGCCTGGGCTGCGGCGCCCGCTCCTACACCTCCCAGCTGCACTACTCCTTCGACTACGCGGTGAACGCCACCGAGGTGCGCGGCATCATCGACGACTACGTCGCCACCGAGGACTTCCACCGTGCCGAGGTGGGCCACCGGATGGGCGGCGCGGAGCCGCGCCGGCGGCACCTGGTGCAGTCGCTGCTCCAGGCCGAGGGCCTGCCGTTGGCGGACTACCGCGCCCGGTTCGGCGGTTCACCGGCCGAGGACTTCCCGGCGGAGCTGGCCGAGTTCACGGAGCGCGGATGGCTCGACGACGGCGACGCGGAGTTCCTGCGGCTCAGCCCGGAGGGGCTGGCGCACTCGGACGCCGCCGGGCCGATGCTGTTCTCGCCCGAGGTCCGGGCCCTGATGGCGGCGTACGAGGCGAAATGACCTTCCTCGGCATGCCTTCCGCCTCACCGCTGCCGGAGGACGGGGCGCGGAGCCTCACCCTGCTCTACCGCGGCCCGCTCGCCTCCTGCGACTACGACTGCCCGTACTGCCCGTTCGCCAAGCGGCGCGACAGCCCGGAGCAACTGCGCTCCGACCGGGCCGCGTTGGAGCGCTTCACCGGCTGGGTCGCCGGGCGCGCGGGCACCGGCGACACCCTATCGCTGCTGTTCACCCCCTGGGGCGAGGGGCTGGTGCGGTCCTGGTACCGCCGCGCGCTGGTCGAGCTGAGCCGCCTGCCGCACGTCCGCCGGGTCGCGATCCAGACCAACCTCAGCTGCCGCACGGGCTGGCTCACCGAGGCGGACCTCGACACCCTCGCCCTCTGGGTCACCTTCCACCCCGGCCAGGTCACCCGCGAGCGCTTCCTCGCCAAGTGCCAGGAGTTGGACGCACTCGGCGTGCGCTACAGCGTCGGCGTCGTCGGCCAACCCGAGCACCTCGCCGAGGCCCGCCGGCTGCGCGCCGAGCTCCCCGAGGGCGTCTACCTGTGGGTCAACGCCGCCGAGGGCCTCGGCTACACCGACGCCGAGGCCGCTCAATGGGCCGCCGTCGACCCGCACTTCGGCTACAGCCGGCACGCCCACCCCAGCGCCGGGCTGCCGTGCCGCACCGGGGAGTCCGTGCTGTCGGTGGACGGCGACGGCACCGTGCGCCGCTGCCACTTCGTCCGGGACGTCCTCGGCAACCTCTACGACGGCAGCTACCGCGCGCAACTGCTGCCGCGAGCCTGCCCGTTGCCGGTCTGCGACTGCCACATCGGCTACGTCCACCTGGAGACGCTGCCGCTGTACGAGCTGTTCGGCGCGGGTGTGCTGGAGCGCGTGCCGCACGGCTGGTCCGGGGGCCGGTCATAAATCGGTTGCCAGTCGGCCACTCTGTGTGAAAGCGTACGAACAACCGCGCAGGACCAGCTGGTTCGGAAGGGAGGCCCTCAGATGATCAGTGGCATACGGCTCGCCGTCGTGCCGGGCCTCGTGCTCGGTGACACCCCGGCTCGCGCTTCGACGCGCGAGCCGCACCCGGCCTGACGCCCGCGCCCGCCGTCCCGGCGGCGCCACGGCCCGACGCGCCTGCTGCTCGCCTCCTCGTCGAAGTGCTCTTCGTGCCCCTTGCACGTTCGACCTCGAGGAACCCCTGGTGTCCGACACCCACCGGCCAAGCATCGTCACCCCTCCCACCACCTCCGTCCTGCCCGCACCCTGGCACAGCGAGAACGGCACGCCCCCGCCGCGCCGCCTGATCGCCGCCGACGACACCCTGCGCACCGAGGCCGCCTACCGGTCGGCCTGCGAGGGGACCGCCCTGCTCTGGCAGGGCGACTACCCCGGCGCGCTCCGCCTCCTGCACGCCATGCGCCGCCGCGCCGAGCGGCGCCGGCCCCGATCCGCCCCCGGCTCCTCGGCCGAGGCCTTCCGGCAGCACCGTCGGGAGCGCGCCCGCCTCGCGCGCGTCCTGGGCATGCTGCTGGTACCGCTCGGCGCGGATCACCGCGTCCGGCTCCACCGGGCGCCCGACGTCCGCGAGGCCTGCCGGGCGGCCTACGGACCGCTCCTTGACAATAGAATCGTGTCCCTGCGCGAGCTCCTGGGTGTGATCGGCGCCCACCAGTGGCGCACCAGAGGCGTCGAGGTCCCGGCCCTCGGCGCCCGCATCCACCCGCACTACGGGGTCTTCTCACCCGTCCGCGGCGAGTACGTCGACCTCGTCGCCCGGGCGCCGCTGCCGCCGGCCGCCCATGACCGCCCCACCGCCTACGACCTCGGCACCGGCACGGGTGTGCTCGCCGCGCTCCTCGCCCGGCGCGGCCTGCACGAGGTCCTGGTCACCGACGCCAACCCGCGCGCCCTCGCCTGCGCCCGCGACAACGCCCGCCGGCTCGGTCTCGCCGACCGCATCGAGACCGCGGGCACCGGCCTCTACCCTCCCGGCCGCGGCCGGGCCGCCCTGGTCGTCTGCAATCCCCCGTGGCTGCCCGGCCGGCCAAGCTCCGCACTCGACGAGGGCGTCTACGACCCGGGCAGCCGCATGCTCCGCGGCTTCCTCGACGGCCTGGCCGACCGCCTGCTGCCCGGCGGCGAGGGCTGGCTCGTCCTCTCCGACCTCGCCGAACACCTCGGCCTGCGCTCCCGCGCCGATCTGCTCGGTGCCGTCTCCGGAACCGGGCTGCGCGTCACCGGGCGCCTCGACACCGTCCCCCGCCACCCGAGGGCCACCACCCCCGACCGGGCCGACCCCCTCCTCCACACCGCCCGCGCCGCGGAGGTCACCTCGCTCTGGAGGCTGGCCCCCGCATGACTCCCGGCGACCTGCCGCACACAGCCCGAAGCAGCCCTGCGCCCACCGGGCGACCCGGCCCGCACGTCCCTAGCCTGGTGACAGAGAGGAGGCGAAACACCATGCTTGGAGACGCTCCGCTGCAAGCAGTCATCCCCGCCACCGATCTCGCCCGCGCCAAGGCCTTCTACACCGACACCCTCGGCCTCAAGCTCGCCGAGGAAGGTGAGGAGGAGTTCGTCTGCGACTGTGGCGGCACCCAGTTCACCGTCTACCGCACTCCCAGCGGTGGACAGGCCGCCCACACCCTCGCCAGTTTCAAGGTCGCCGACCTCGACGGCGAGATGGCCGGCCTCCGCGACCGCGGCATCACCTTCGAGGAGTACGACTTCCCCGGTCTGCAGACCGTCAACGGGGTCGCCGAGGGCGAGGGTATGCGCGCGGCCTGGTTCAAGGACAGCGAAGGCAATATCGTCTGCATGTCCCAGCGGGTCGGCCAGTAGCCGTCCCGCACCCGGCCCACCCGTCAAGCGCTGCACCGCACCCGTCGGACACGGCGCCGCTGCCCGGCCCGCTCGTACGGAACAGGCCGGGCAGCAGCGGCAGGTGTCGGATGGCCATCCCAGGCTGGACCCGCCCGAACACGAAGAACGGCCACGCCGATGGAGCGGCCGCCCCCGGGTCGCGGCCGCTCCGGACGGCTCGCTCCGGTGGCGGCCCGCCACCGCCTCGCCTTGACTGGTGCGGACCGCCGCCCGGATGCGGGAGGACCGAGGGATGAGATTGCCGAGGGGCACCCGCGGCCGCCGGAAGGAACAGCTGCTCCTGGCCCGCATGCGGGTCGTGCGGGCACGGAGTGAGGCCGAGCGGCGCTTCCCGGTGATCACCGAGCTGACCGCCCGCCTGTTCTCCCCCGGCCTACTGGACTCCGCCACCCGGATGGCCTCCCAGCTGTTCCTGACCTCCATCCCCCTCCTGTTCGCCGTGGCCGCCTTCGCCCCCGAGGGCGTGCGGAACCAGATGAACTCCTCACTGCGCTCGCTGTTCGGCATCTCCGGCGCCTCCGCCGAGCAACTGCGCCAGGCGCTGTACAGCCCCGGCGACCTGCGGCAGACCACGGGGATCATCGGCCTGCTGATGGCACTGCTGTCCGGCACGAGCTGCAGTCGGGCGGTCGCCCGGGTCTGCGAACACGCCTGGCAGCTGCCGAAGTCCGGCACCAGGGTCGCGGCCTGGCGGTGGCTGCTGTGGATCGCCTGCTGGGTGGTCGTGCTGCTGTTCCAGGGCGTACTGCGGAACGGCTTCGGCGCCGGGCTCTGGCTGGGCCTGCCACTGACCTTCACGGCCTCCTTCCTGGTCTGGTGGTGGACTGCCCGTCTGCTGTTGAGCGCACGGATCCGTTGGTTGTCCCTGGTGCCGGGAGCGCTGCTCACCGCCATCGCGTCCACCGCGATGTCGCTGACCGCCCGGATCTACATGCCGATCGCACTGAACCGCTCACTGGCCCAGTACGGCTCGCTGGGCCTGGTGCTGATGGTGCTGTCCTGGCTGATCGCCTTCTGTATCGCCGTCACCTTCGCCATCACGGCCGGCGCGGTGCTGGCCCAGGAGAGGCCGCTCAGCGCCTACCTGGGGCCGACCGGCCCCGAACGGCGCGGAACCTGACCAGCCGCCCCGGCACTGGTCACCCGCCACACCCGCCACACCGACGAACGCGCCGACGGCGTCGGACGACCCGACCGCCCGCGCACCCGCCGACAGACCGCACGGACCGAGGCGACCGGGTCGAAGGAGCCCGGGCGGTCCCGGGTCAGCGGGTAGCAGGCGAACCCGATCAGCGCCGCGCTGAAGTGGCCGATGCTCGTGTAGTCCCGGCTCTGCTGCACGCCCAGCCCGTAGACCACCAGCACTCCCACCGCGTACAGGTACCGCCAGGGCCGCACGATCAGGTAGGTGAGGACCGCGACCACGCCGGCCAGCGCGTAACTGACGCCGTAGTCCAGGGTGTAGAGGGCCCTCGGCGAGGCCAGCCCCCGGTGGATCGCCCAGCCGAGCACGCCCTCGCTGAGGTAGGTGGCGCCGACGTGCGCGAGCGCCGCCACCGAGATCCAGCGCAGCGTGCCGAGCCATCGTTCGGCGGGCACGTGGAAGAGGTTGTACAGCAGGAAGTAGAACGGCCAGCCGCCGCCCGCGATCCACAGGGCGCTGGTGACCAGGACACGCACCGGCGACACCTGGAGATGGTGGAGGTTGGTCGAACGCCGCTCCAGGATGCGGTCCGCGGTCGCCGGATCGACGTGCCGGATCACCTGCGTGGTGACGAGCAGGACCGCCAGCCAGGTGTAGGTACCGGGCGCGCGCCGGACATAGGCCCACACCGCGTGGACGGCACGCGCCCACCAGGGCCGCCGGTGCGCCCTGGCGCCCCTGGCTGTGCTGCCGGCCATCGGCGCCTCCTCGACACTCCTCCCCCTCACCCTCGCCCCCGCCCGACCTCGCCGCCACCCGCCACCCGCCGTCCCTGTGCAGCCCGCGGGAATCCGCCCACCTCACACGCCCCGCCGCCGGCCCCGACGGCCTCCACGGCGCTCGCGTACGCTGGCGCTCGGACCGTCCCGGTCGCGGCCTCCCCTCCACGCACCGGGCGGGGCCGGTACCGGGAACCGCCGAGCAAGGGCACCAGGCACGATGAGCGATCGCCTCGCGACGAGGACACCGACCGGCCCCGCCGCTCTCCGGCACCCGGCGCTGAGAGCCGCCGTCCGCCTGCGCCTCACCACGGCGTACGTCCTGCTGCTGACCGTGACGGCCTCCTGGCTGGCGAGCCAGGGCCATGCCGAGCGGGCCCGGTTCGTCCGGCACAACAGCAGCAACGTCCATCACATGGAAGTGGGCAAGTGGTGGACCCTGTTCACCAGCGGCCTGGTGGTCGACGGGGTTCCGGCCTGGGCGGGGATCGCGGCGGTCGCCGCCGTCCTGGGCCTGGCCGAGTGGCGCTGGGGTCCGGCCCGGGCCGGTGCGGTCTTCGTCTTCGGGCACCTGGGCGCCACGCTGCTCACCGAGGGCGCCATGTGGGTGATGCTGACCGCCCGCATCCCCGGCGCACTCTCCCGCGCCCGGGACGTGGGCATCAGCTACGGCCTGGTCGCCACCGGCGCCTGCCTCCTCGCGCTCGGCCCGCGCCCGCTGCGCCGTTACGGCCTGCCGGCGCTCGCCCTGGCCCTCGCCGGCGCCTGGGCGCTGGACCAGCAGCTGGCCGACGCCGGCCACCTCGTCGCCCTCGGGCTGGGCGCCCTCGCCTCCCGCACCGTCTGGATGCGCACCCGAGCGCCCGCCACGGCCTCCTGATCCACCCCAACCACCCGTCCAGTCAAGCAAGTTGACCAACGGGCCGGTCGACGCGCAGCAGCCGGGAGAACCCTCGTCGCCACCCGGGGCTCCGTATGCTCTTGCATTACTCTGCAAATCTATGCCAGAGTTCGGGCATCGGATCGATTACGCCGAATCCCGTCACACATCGCTAGATCAGGGGCCCGCTCACGCGGGTCAAGGGTGCATCCATGTCGAAGGTCTTGAGCAAGCTGCCGGTCGGTGAACGGATCGGCATCGCATTCTCCGGTGGGTTGGACACCTCCGTCGCCGTAGCGTGGATGCGCGAACACGGTGCCTTCCCCTACGCCTACACGGCCGACATCGGCCAGTACGACGAGCCGAACCTCGCCGACGTCCCGGCCCGGGGCCGCGCGTACGGCGCCGAGCAGGCCCGACTGGTGGACTGCCGGGCCGCGCTGGTCGAGGAGGGCCTGGCCGCCCTCGCCTGCGGTGCCTTCCACATCCGCTCCGCCGGGCAGACGTACTTCAACACCACCCCGCTCGGCCGCGCCGTGACCGGCACGCTGCTGGTGCGCGCCATGCAGGAGGACGGCGTCTCCATCTGGGGCGACGGCTCCACCTACAAGGGAAACGACATCGAGCGGTTCTACCGTTACGGCCTGCTCGCCAACCCCAACCTGCGGATCTACAAGCCGTGGCTGGACCAGGCGTTCGTCGACCAGCTCGGCGGCCGCAAGGAGATGTCCGAGTGGCTCGCCGAGCGGGACCTGCCGTACCGGGACTCCGCCGAGAAGGCCTACTCCACCGACGCCAACATCTGGGGCGCCACCCACGAGGCCAAGCGGCTGGAGTACCTGGACGCCTCCCTGGAGATCGTCAGCCCGATCATGGGCGTGGCCTTCTGGGACCCGGCGGTCGAGATCCAGACCGAGGACGTCACCGTCGAGTTCGAGTTCGGCCGCCCGGTCCGGATCAACGGCCAGGAGTTCTCCAGCGCCGTCGACCTGGTCCACGAGGCCAACACCATCGGTGGCCGGCACGGTCTGGGCATGTCGGACCAGATCGAGAACCGCATCATCGAGGCCAAGAGCCGCGGCATCTACGAGGCCCCCGGCATGGCGCTGCTGCACATCGCCTACGAGCGGCTGCTCAACGCCATCCACAACGAGGACACCATCGCCACGTACCACACCCAGGGACGGCGGCTCGGCCGGCTGCTGTACGAGGGCCGTTGGTTCGACCCGCAGTCGCTGATGCTCCGGGACAGCATTCAGCGGTGGATCGGCCACCCGGTCACCGGCAGCGTCACCCTGCGGCTGCGGCGCGGCCAGGACTACTCGGTCATCGACACCCAGGGCCCCAACTTCAGCTACCACCCCGAGAAGCTGTCGATGGAGCGCAGCGTCGACGCCGCGTTCGTCCCCGACGACCGCATCGGCCAGCTGACCATGCGCAACCTCGACATCGCCGACTCGCGCAGCAAGCTGGAGCAGTACGCGGTGCACGGCCAGCTGGCACCGTGGAGCGGCCTGATCGGCGAGCTCGCCCCGGGCGGCGCGGCTCCCATCGCCGCCGGCAACGGTGACGAGGAGGACCCGAACGCGCTCGACCACGCGGCGCTCGAGTCCGGCACCGACTGACGCGCCTCACGCCCGCGGAGGGCCGTCGCACCCCAGCGGTGCGGCGGCCCTCGGCCGCTCCCCCCGCGCCTCCGCTCCGCCCGCCCCCGCCTCCCGGCCCCGGCACCCGCCACCGCTCCCCGTCCACGCTCCGCCCCGCCCTCACCCGAACGGCGGCACCGGCCGTGCGCTGCCCGCCCGACGGGAGCTGAATGGCGGACGGCACCCGGCGACGGGAAGGCAGGTCCGGGGATGGGTGAAGCGATCGGCCCGATGCTGGCCTCCGCAGTGGCGGTCGCGCTCAGCCCGCTGCCGCTGATCGCCGTCCTGCTGGTCCTCGCCTCACCGCGCGGCCGGGCCAACGGGGTCGCCTTCACGGCCGGCTGGCTGCTCGGCCTCGCCACGGTGTCGGCCGCCGTCGTAACCGCGGGCACCGCGTTGAACCCCGCCCGCACCACACCGACCTGGTCGTCCTGGCTGAAGCTCGCCCTCGGCACCGTACTCGTCCTGCTGGCCGCCCGGCAGTGGCGCGAACGACCGCGACCCGGCCGGGTGACCGCGCCACCGGCCTGGCTGCTCTCGATCGACCGGCTGACCGCCGCCCGGTCCGCCGGTCTCGCCGTGGTCCTGGTCATCGCCCACCCGAAGACCCTGGTCCCGGCCGTCGGCGGCGCCGCCTCCATCGCCGCCGCGCCGACCGGCGGCGGGGAGAAGGCAGTGGCCGCCGCCCTGATGGTGCTGGTCGGTTCGCTGGGCACCCTGCTGCCGCTCGCGGCACACCTCCGGGGAAGCGCCCAGGCACGACGCACCCTCGGCGAGTGGCGCGCCTGGACAGCCACGCACAGCGCGGCGATCATGATCACCGTCCCGCTGCTGCTCGGCGCCGAGTACCTGGGCGACGCCGTCTCCGGGCTCACGTGAGCCCCCGCCTACCCGACCCCGACCGGCCCACCCCTCGGGCCGGCCCGCTTCCCCACCCACCCCGTCTCCGTCACCGGATCCGTACCACCCCCCGCCCCCGCACGGCCCGGACCCCCAACCGCCCGGGGTCGGCCGTCGGCCGCGCCGCCACCGCCTCCCGTACCGTCAGCAGGATCTCGCCGTCATAGCGCTCCGCCAGCACCCGCGCCAGCTCCGCCGCCCCGCCCGGCCGGACGTCGGGCGCCAGCTCCGGCAGCCGGCCCGGGGCGCTGAGGTCCTGGGCCTGGGCGGCCCAGCGGGCCGCGTCGCACCGTTCGCCCTCGGCGGTGTAGTGCACGGCCAGACAGTGCACGGCCAGCTGGTCCCCGTACTGGGCGGCTATCCGCCACCAGAAGACGCCGTCCGCCGCACGTCCCATGCCGTACAGCAGGCAGCCGAGGGTCCGGAAGGCGGTCTTCTCGGCGAGTTCGAGGTCCAGGGCCAGCTCCCCCGGCTCGACCGCGCCCGCCACCCCCGCGCACAGGTGCCGCAGGTCGCGCCGCAGCTCCGCCCGTCCCCCGGCCCACCGGGACTGCCCCGGGGCCGCCCCCGGACCGGAACCCGAGCCTGGACCGGATCCCGCCCCCGAACCGGAGCCCGACCGCAGGCCGGGACCGGCTCCGGCACCCGCTCCCGCGCCGAGCCCTGAACCCGCCCCCGCTGCCGCTCCCGGGCTCGGCCCCGAGAGCGGAGCGTGCGGTGGCCGGGCCCCGGCGGGCGGCCGGGCGGGGCGCTCGCGCACGGCCGGGGCGGTCCGCCGGGTGGCGGCGAGCCGCTCGGCCAGTCGGCGGGTGAAGTCCACCGGGTCGTGGTCGTCAAACTCCCGCTCCAGCTCGACGGCGTGCGCGCGCAGCAGGTCCACGACCCTCATGTCTGCGCCCCGCCGTCGTCCTGGTGCTCCAGGAGGTACTCCAGGTGACGCCGCCCGAGGCTGTAGTAGGTGCGGGCGGTGGTGTGCGCGATGCCGAGGGACCGTCCGATGTCGTGGTACGACAGCCCCGCCTGGCGCAGCCGGACCACGTCGGCCTGGACGGGTGCGGCCCGCGCGAGTTCCTCCATCGCCCAGTCCAGGGCGTCCAGCTCGGCAAGTTCGTTCAGCTCGTCCTGGCTGGTGTCGGGGCGGCGCTGGGCGATCACCCGCAGCCGCTTGCGTTCGGTGCGCCGGCGCTCGCGCATGACGTCCACCACCGCGTCCTTGACGATCTTGAAGGCGAAGGCCTGCGGATCGGGGCTGGCCAGGGCCCGGCGCCAGTTCTTGTAGAGCGTGGTGCCCGCGTTCTGGACGGCGTCCTGGGCGTCCTCACGGTGCCGCAGGCGCTGCTGGGCGTAGCGGAGGTAGCCGGAGTTCTCGCGGGTGAAGAAGGCCTCGAAGTCGTTCGGCAGGTCGCCGAGCGGGTCGGCTCGCAGACCCCGCTCCTCGCCCGGCCCGGGAGTGCTCACGCGACCCCCCTTTCGTGGTCGGCTGGCCGGCCCGCCTGGTGGCACGCCGACGGCCCCTTGGGGCTCGTGGTGTAACCGTCCGGGAGGTCCGGGATGTTGACCGGATCGGGCAGACAATTGCCGAACGTTTCCGTTCACTTTTGAACAGTGCGGCTGACCTGCCGCTTCGCCCGCGCGCACCCAGCCGGAAGACTCGCAACGTGACCCAGATCACAGTGCGCGAGGGTGCCGCTTGACAAGCCCCACGGCACCATCCGCACCATCCCCGCACCACTGCGGACCCCACCCCGCAAAGCGGCCCCCCACCCCTTAAGAGCCAAACCCGCTACGGCGCCGGCTCCACCTCCGCCGCATCCAGCGTGGCGGTCACCCGCTCCAGCAGCCCGCGCAGTGCGACCAGGTCCTCGACCGGCAGCCCGGTCGCCGCGAGCAGCCGACGCGGAACCTGCCCGGCCCGCTCGCGCAGCGCCGACCCCTCGGGGGTCAGGCGGACGGTGACCGACCGCTCGTCCTCCGGGCTCCGCTCGCGGCGCACCAGCCCGGCCGCCTCCAGGCGCTTGAGCAGTGGGGAGAGCGTCCCGGAGTCCAGCCGCAGCCGCTCGCCGATCCGCTTGACGGGCAGCTCGCCCTCCTCCCACAGCACCAGCATGACCAGGTACTGCGGATAGGTCAGCCCGAGGTCCCGCAGCAGCACCCGGTACACGCCGCCGAAGGCGCGGGAGGCCGCGTTGAGCGAGAAGCAGATCTGCTGGTCGAGGCGGAGCAGCTCCTCGTCCGCCATGCCGGGGTGAGTCGTCATGAACCCATGGTACCGATCACCACCGCGCCATTTAGTTGTGCGCAATTGAATTGCGTGCTCTACTTATCGCAACGCAGCAACGCAGCAACGCACCACCGCACCACCGCACCACCGCACCACCGCACCACCGCACCACCGCAGCAACGACCGAGCGGCCGCTGCCCAGCACACCGGGCCGGCAACCGACCGGACAACCGACCGCAGGAACACCCAGGACCCGAAGGGGAAGCCACCATGGACGCGCTCTACACCGCAGCCGCCACCGCCAACGGCCGGGAGGGCCGCGCCGTCAGCTCCGACGGACAGCTGGACCTCGCGCTGGCCATGCCGCCCGCGCTCGGTGGCAGTGGCCAGGGCACCAACCCGGAGCAGCTCTTCGCCGCCGGCTACGCCGCCTGCTTCGCCAGCGCCCTCGGCCTGGTCGGCCGCCAGGCCCGGGTGGACACCAGCGAGGTCTCGGTGACCGCCGAGGTGTCCATCGGCAAGGACGAGGCCGGCTTCGCCCTCGCCGTCGTGCTGCGCGTCGAGCTGCCCGAGTCCCTCGCGGGCGAGACCGGCGAGCTGCTGGTCAAGCAGGCGCACCAGGTGTGCCCGTACTCCCGTGCCACCCGGGGCAACATCCCGGTCGAGCTGGTCGTCGAGTAAGCACCCCCGAGAAGGAGCGCCCCGGGGGAAGAGCACCCCGAGCGGCCTCCGACCGCCCCACCAACGGACCGGGCCCGCCGCACGCGAACTGCGGCGGTCCCGGTCCGTCCTCCCTGGGCTCAGTCGCCTCCCGGCCCGTTCGCCGAACGCAGCGTGTCCAGTCGGTGCCGGTACTCCTCCGCGTCGATCTCACCCCGAGCGAACCGCTCCGCGAGCAACTGCTCCGGGGACACCCCCGGACCTCCCTGCCCTCCCTGCCCTCCCTGACTCCCTTGCCCCACCGGGCCCCAGCCGTGCGGACCGCCCACCCCGGATCCACCGGCGCCGGGTGCCGCCCGCCCGGGCGGGATCGGCTGCCGCGAGCGCGCTACGTAGCGGAACAGGGCCACGGTGAGCAGGACGACGATCACCAGGAACATCAGCGTCCCGAACGCCATCAGCCCCATGCCCCAGCCACCCACGTAGTGGCCGTGCCCGTGCCAGTACCTCATCAGGACCTCCTCCTCCGGCCCCGTCGGGGCCCGCCGAGGTGAGCAGCGCCTACCACCATCGTGCTCCCGCCGGTGGTGAAAGCGGTGTGAGGGCGGGCTGAGAAAACGTTCCGGCAACCGTTCCCGGGCCCCACCGGGGTAGCGTGCCACTGGTGACCCACCATCCGCCGCCCGCGTTCCACCCCCAGCGGCCCACGGCTCACCAGCCGTCCATGGCCTTCCACCCGCCGGAGGACGACCGCTCCCCCGAGCAGCTCGTCGCCGCCGGGGTGCTGCGGCGCCACCCGGACCCGCGCCCCCACCCGGCGCTCGGCCACTCCCCGATCGGCTACGTCGCCACCACGCTCTGGGCCGAGCTCACGGCCCTCGCCATCGCGCCGGCGGCCGCCGAGGCCACCGCCACCGCACTGCTGCGCGCGATCGCCGACCGCGCCGTGGACGCGGCGCTCGCCCCGGGCAACGAGCGCGCCCCGCGCGACGACCTGTACGTGGCCGACCCGGCCCACATCGGCCCGTACCGCCGGGCGATCTGGTTCCAGCGTTCCAACCCGCACGGCCCACACGCCCCACACGACCCGCACAACCCGCACAACCCGTACGGCTCGCAGGGCCCCCGCGGCCTGCTCACCCCCGTCGACGCACGCGGCGGGTACGCCCCCCGCGGCCCGATCACCGCCTCCTTCGCGCCCCACGAACCGTAGCCCCGGGCGCCCCTGCCCGCCCTCGCCCGCCCCGCCCCCTCAGCGCTCGACCTGGAGGCTGTGGCACACCCAGCTCAGCCGGTCCGGCCCGCCGTACGGCGGGCGGTCGTGATACGTCCCGTCCGCCACCGACATGTTGACGATCAGGTAGGCGTGCCACGCGGACCCGACCCCGTGCAGGTCCGCGTAGACCAGCTCGTCCTCCACGTACCAGTCCACCGAGTTCGCGCCGAGCACCACCCGCAGGCCGAAGGTGGCCCCCGGCCCGATCCCGGCGCTCGCACCGTGCCAGTACCGGAAGCCGCCGCGGACGTGGTTGGAGATCTCCAGCAGGTCCGGGTTGTCGGGGTGGTACTCGAAGACGTCCACCTCGTTGCCGCCGTCCCGCCAGGTCCAGATCGCCGGCCAGGCGCCGAGCTCGACCGGCAGTGTCACGCTTGCCGACAGCACGTCCCCGGCGCGGAGCTGGAAGCCGTCGGGACTGCCCTCGGTGGTCAGCAGACTGCAGCTCCACAGCCCGCCACTGTGCCTCCTGACCGCCGTGAACTGCCCGTCGGGGCAGTAGTCGCGGCTGAGGTAGTCGAGTTTGTGGTCGCTCCGGTTGGTCGGCCCCATCCGGGGATAGGCGCTGCTGCGCCCGGCGATCCACTGCCTGGTCGAAGTGAAGTCCGCGTCGAACACGACTGCCACGGCCGCCTCCCCGGAGCGCTGGCGTCCCGGCAGTCCGCACCGCCAGGCACACAGGGTGAGTTACCCGATACCCTCCGCAGTATGCGAAGTGGATCGTTCGGGTCCGGGACGAACGTGCGATTCGGGACCGGTACGGCCGGTCAGGGGTCGGCGCCGAGCAGGTCAGCCGACCGGAGCCGCGCCTCCGGCCCCGAGCCGGTCGGTCACCGAGACCACCCCGTCCACCGAGCGGCACAGGTTGAGCACGATCGGCACCAGGTGCTGCTCGGGCACGGTGCCGCTGAGCACCACCCGCCCCTGGGTGACCTCCACCCCGATCTCCGCCGGGCTGACCCCGTCGATCCGGCCGAGCACCTCCTCGACGATCTCCCGCCGGATCACCATGTCCTCGCGCAGGAAGACCCGCAGCAGGTCGCCGCGGCTGACCATGCCGACGACCCGCCCCTCCTCGTCCAGCACCGGCAGCCGCTTCAGGCCGTGCCGGCTCATCAGCCGGGCCGCCGCGACCACGCTGGTGCCGGGCGTGGTGCAGACCGGCTGCGCCGTCATCAGGTCGGCCGCGGTCACCTCGCCGTCCGGGCCCGCCTGCGCCGACTCGGGCGCGGGCAGCAGGCTGGCCGGGTCCTCCTGCGCGGCCAGGGTGCGCAGCAGGTCGGCTTCCGAGACCACGCCGAGCGGTCGCCCTTCCGGGTCCACCACCGGTACGCCGGTGATGTCGTACTCGCTCAGCAGCGTCACGATCTCCCGGAATCCGGTCTCGGGCGAGACCAGGACCACGGGGCTGGTCATCACGGATTCGACGGTGGCATGACGCACGCCGGTTCACCTCGTCCAACGATGCTGGTCCGACCGGACGCGGATCGTCCCGGCCGGTACCGGCAGCATCGCCCGTAACGGCCGCGACCGCCAGGGGCCAAGGGGCCGAACGGGCGGGACCTTGTGCCCCGACCTGCTGACACGGCCCCGACACCACGCCCCCGACCGGGCACCGGCACCACGGGCCCGGCACCACACCCCCTACCGGACACTGGCACCACGCCCCGACCGGGGCAGCCGCGGGAACGACGCCGTCAGGCGTGCGTGGTCGCCCCGCAGACGAAGACGGGCACCCGCAGGAACCCGTGGCTCCGGACGGCCGCCGCGGCCGCCGGGGAGGTGCAGAACCAGCCGTTCCGACCGAACACGGCCCGCAGCGCCCGTCCCTGCGCGTCGACACTCGTCCAGTCGCCGTCCCGCACCCCGAGGTAGAGGGTCCGGCCGTGCCAGGTCGTCAGGAAGGCCGGGTTGGTCCCGCCGTCGACCGTGGGCGCCGTTCCGTCCAGGGACTGCGGCACGAGCACTCCCGGGTCGTCGCCCGGCTTCCGGTGACCGCCGGTGACCTGTCCGACCCAGCGGCCGACCGAGTACGGGACGATCGCGTTCGGGTCGTGCAGGACCGCGTCCTCCCCCTGGTCCTCGGCGACGCCGGAGGTCACGCACGGGCCCGCGTAGAAGGTGCCCGGATCGCCGTTCGGGGAGGCGGCGGCCGCGAAGGCGGTCATCTCGTCGGAGAGGTAGGACGACCGAAGCGTGGCGGGGTCCGAGACGTGGACACCGGGTACCACGGGCCTGATCGTCGCGTCCGGAAGGCTCGGGTCGATCTGCCGCCAGTTGGTGATGTCGCAGGAGTAGATCCACCGCAGCTCGGCGGTCGTCAGGTTCTTCGGTGCGTTGCCGCCCGCCGGGGCCGCCCAGGTCACCGCGTCCCTCACGAACGGGACGAAGTCGATCCAGGTCGGGTCGCCCTGCTGCGGCGGCCTGCTCAGCCGGGCGAAGTCGACCGTTCCGCTGGTGTTGAACGCCAGGGCGTTGAGGGCGCTCCGGGTGTTGGTCGGCCGGAAGATCTCGGAGGCCCCGGTCTTGGGCGTGATCGTGCTGGATCCCCGGGCGTCCCAGCTGTAGAGCCGGGGCGAGGTGGTGTCCCCGGCCGCCGCGAGCGAGGCGTTGTAGTCCGCCGCGAGCTGGTTGAAGAGCGCGTCGGCGGCCGGGGCGCCCACGCCGACCAGGTCGGCGGCGGCCGTCGCCGCTGGTCGGCACCGGGCGGGCCGCCATCGCTCGCCGGACGTTCTTCCAGCGGTGGCGCGCCGCACGTCCGTCATATGCCCGCCGATCACCCCGGACGGCGCAACCATCACATGATCGACTCGTTGGACCATCCACCACGACAGCGGTACGGCTCCCGGGAGGGCCCCTTGGCAGTACGGACGGTGAGCACGGCCGCGCTGCGCCGGGATGTCGCGGCGCGCCCGGTGGCCCTGGCGGAGGCCTCGCTGGTGCGCCACTACCGACGGCTGGTCCGGCTCGCCTACCTGGCGCTGCCGGCCGACCGCGACCGGCACACCCGGGTGCTCGCCGCCCACTGCGCCGTCCAGCGCGCCCTGCCCACCCGCTGGGCCCGCACGGACCGAACCGCCGTCCGACCGTCCGCGCCCGGGCCCGGGCCCTCCGACGCTCCGGAAGGCACGGACGCCCCGGACGACCCGGCCTACGCCGCGCTGCGCCTGCGGGTGCTGCGCGCCGCGCTCCGGCCGCGCCCGGCCGCCCGTCTCCTCACGCCCCGGGTCTGGGGCCTGCGGCTGTTCACCCCACACGGCGGCGAGGGGGACGCGGAACTCGACCACGCGCTCGCCGCGCTCTCCGCCCCGGCCAGGGCGGCGTTCGCCCTGCGGACGGTCGAGGGGCTGGGCGTCGAACGGGCCGCCGAGGTGCTGCGGCAGGCCGGGGTGGCGCACCCGGCGGTGGCGGTGGCCGTGGCCGGGCAGGTGCCGTCCGGTCCGGATCCGCTGCCGCCCGCCTTCGACCCCTGCGCCGTCCGGGTGCAGCCCACCGACCTGCTGCGCCGGCGCCGTACGCTGACGGCCGCGCTCGCGGTCGGCGTGCTCGGCCTCACCACCACGGCGGGCGTGCTGGGCGGTTCGCACCCGGCGGCGCCCGGCCGTCCGACGACGGTGCCGCTCGCGGGCGCCGCCCCCGACCCGTCCCACCTGGTCCGGGTCACCCCCGACGCCTGGCAGCACACCAGCCGGGTCGACTTCACCGCCTGGCCCGCCCGTGGCGAGCGGCGCGAGGACGGCGCGCTGCTCGGCCGCGCCCTGGCCGCCTGGGCCCGGCCCGGCAGCCGGACCCACGCCGAGCCGGGTACGGACGCCGGTCCGCCCGCCGCGCCCTCGCCGCACCTGCTGTTCGCCGGGACGGTGGACGGCGCCGGTGTGGTGGTGTTCTCCGACGGCGAGCGGATCGCCCGCTACACCGACAGCCAGAACGGTCAGGGCGGTCGGGACAGCGGAGACCTGGACCTCGCCCGGGCCGACGACGCGGACCCGACCACGGCGGGCGCGGTGGTCCTGCGCCGTCAGGGCGCCACCGTCCGCTACCTGCTGGCGCCCTGGGTGGACTCCGCCGAGACCCGCCGGATCGACCGGCCCGACACCCCCGCCCGCCCGTTGGACCACCCCGACGGCCTCACCTCCCCGGCCCCGGCCGGCGGGCCCGCCGACTGCCAGGGCGCCACCCTGCTCCAGTTGCACTCGTCCCCGGTGGTCGCCGAGAAGGCCGAGAGGTCCGCCTTCCTGCTGGCCGACCTGGGCGGCCTGATCCCCGCACACCTCACCTACGCCCCGCCACCGGAGCGCCCCCTGCCGGACGGCTCACCACCCGACCGAGCCCAGGCCGACCGCGAGCCGCGCGAGGCGACCGCCCAGGACGCGCTGCAGGCCTGGTCCCGGGCCGGCTGCGCCGTTCCGGACGGCACACCGGGCGTCAAACAGCTGAACCTCTGGGCCTTCGCCGTCCAACCGCTGCCGCAGAACGCGGGCTCGGCCTCCTGGGTCTGCCTGCGCGCCGACCGCTGGGACGGCGCGGGCAGTGCGGCCACCGCCGTCGTCCTGCCGGGCGCCCGCGGCGCGCAGCGCACCGGCGGCGGACCGGGCCGGGCCTGCGGCCGCTTCGAGCGGGACGCCGTGGCCTGGACCTGGTGGCGTTCCCCGCACGGGACGGAGTTCGTGCTCGCGGCGGGCAGCCGCCGGGTCACCCGGCTCACCGTCAAGGGTTCGGGCTGGTCCGCCGACCGGCCCGCGCCGGACCGCACCCTGGCCGTCGAACGCCCCGCCCGCGCGGCCGTCCAGGTGGAGGCGCTGCTCGACAACGGCGCCCGGATCGACCCACCGCACTGAGCCCCGCGCCCCGTCTCCGTTCCACCCCGAGCGCTCCCGTTCAGGCCGCGGCCCGCGGCCGACGGGACAGCTCCCGCTCGTAGTCGGGCAGTTCGACGCTGCTGACCTGCTTGCCCAGCTCCAGCATCTTCTCCAGCGCCCAGCGCCGGTTGAGCAGCGCGTTGCGGAACCGCAGCCCGGTGGCCGTGCGCGGCGCGAGGAACGGACCGGTGCGGTCGCCGCCCTTCTGGCAGCCCTGCGCGTAGCCGCGCAGGAGGTGCTCGTACCGCGCGAAGGCGGCCCGGTGGTCGCCGCGGGCGCGGGCCAGCTCGCCCGCCAGGACGTACGCGGCCACCACCGCCGTCCCGGTGCCCATGCCGCCGATGGTCGCGCCGCAGGCGGCGTCGCCGATCAGGGCGATCCGACCGGTCGACCAGGCGGGCACGTCGGCGCGACTGATCGAGTCGAAGTACGGTTCGGGGGCGGCGTCCAGGCTCTCCAGCAGCTGCGGCACCCGCCAGCCGAGGCCCGCGAAGGCGGCCCGGACCAGTTCCTTCTGCCGCGCCGGGTCGTGGCGGTCGTAGCGCAGTTCGGGCGAGGCGAAGAGGCAGAACGCACCGGCCCGGCTCGGGTCGCGATGGTCGGCGCCGACGGACATCAGCCGGCCGGGGACGTTGAGGCCGACCCCGCCGACGGGCAGTCCGAGGTCGTTGGGCAGCTGCCAGGTGGCCGCGTAGTAGCCGAGGTGGCGGACGTAGCGCTGCTCGGGGCCGAAGGCGAGCCGGCGGACGGTGGAGTGCAGCCCGTCGGCGCCGATCACCAGGTCGAACTCGCGCGGCGCCCCGTGCCGGAAGGCGACCCGGACCCCGTCCGGGGTCTCCTCCAGCGCCGTGATCGAGTCGCCGAAGACGTACTCGGCGCGGGCGCTGCTGTGCCGGTGGAGCAGCTGGGCCAGCTCCCCGCGCGGGACCTCCAGGTCACCTCCGGCGAACTCGGCGGGCAGGTGCAGCAGTTGGCGCCCGTCGGGGCCGACGAAGGTCATCGGACTGCCGCCGGTGCCGAGCGTACGCAGCTCCTCCAGGACGCCCATCCGCTCCAGCACGGTCAGGTGGGTGCGGCCGCGGAAGTCGACGTCCTGGCCGCCGTCGCGCAGCGCGGGGGCCAGCTCGACCACGGTCACCTCGAAGCCGTACCGGCCCAGCCAGTGGGCGAGCGCGGGGCCGGCGATGCTCGCGCCCGAGATCAGGACCTTGGTGCTCATGGGAATCCACTCCGTCCGAGGATCGTGAAACTGTGTCTGGCGGACACTGTTTGTTGCTGTGTACGGTAGACACAGTTGAGCGGGAAGGGCAACCCCCCAGGCGGCAAGCCCCGAACGGAACCCCAGAACGGGAGCGGATGATGGCCGAGGCGGCGAACGACACGGTGCGGCTGCTCTGGGGCCCGGCCCCCAAACCCACCCGCGGGCCGAAGCCGGCCCTCAGCCTGGAGCGGATCGCCGCGGCCGGGGTCGAGGTCGCCGACGCGGAGGGGCTCGGCGCGGTCTCCATGCAGAAGGTGGCCGGGCTGCTCGACTTCACCAAGATGTCGCTCTACCGCTACGTCCCCGGCAAGGCCGAACTCGTCGCCCTGATGGTCGAGTCGGCCGTCGACGCGCCTCCGGACGCACCGGAGGGTGCCGACTGGCGGGAGCAACTCACCGCCTGGGCCCACCACTTGGCCGAGTCCTTCGCCAGGCACCCGTGGCTGCTGGACGCCACCGTCGGCGCGCGGGCGCTCGGTCCGAGGGAACTCGCCTGGCTGGAGCGGGTGGTGGCGGCGCTCGACGGCCACGGGCTGACCGGCCCCGAACGGATGGACGCCGCCGTCCTGCTCACCGGGCACGTGCGCGGAATCGCCGCGCAGTCCCGCGCCGCCGGCCCCGCCGACACCCCCGAGGCCGAACTCCTCGCCGCCCTCGGCACCGTGGTCCAGGAGAACGCCGACCGCTTCCCGGCGGTCGCCGCCGCCATGGCCGACCCCGACGGCCGCGACCAGGCGCTGGAGTTCGGCCTGGAGCGCATCCTGGACGGGCTGGCCGCCCTGATCGACCGCCGCACGGCCGGCGCCTGACCCGCGGCAGCACCCCGGATCGCCCGGTGGCGAGGAACCGGAGGCCCGGGAAAACCGCTCGGCCGGCCACCCGGTCGCTCGCTAGGATCGCGCCCCATGGCGATGTTCGTGCACCTGACCGCCGCGGCGAACGCGCCGCGCATCCGCCGCGCCGGGATCCGCGCCGACAGCCGGGGCCAGGGCGGCGCACGCGGGGTGTACTGCTTCCCCGTGCTGCCCTCGTACACGCTGACCCACCAGTGGCTGCGCGAGCTGGCCCGGTTCGGCCCCAAGGGCGCACTGGTCGCGGTGCACCTCCGGCTGGACGACGGGCAGGAGGTCCTGACCGGGCACTACCGCGACCGCGCCCTGGACGCCCAGCGGCCGGTGCGGGCCGCCGAGGCGGTCCGGCGGATCGGCGCCCTGCCCGACCCGCGCGGCTGGGAGGTCTTCCTGCCGCGCGCGGTGGGCGCCCGCGAGGTGCACCGGGTCCGCGCCGTGCCGCAGGCCACCGGCTGGCGCTACGTCCCGGACGCCCACGGCACCCGGCCCTGCACCTGTTTCGGCTGCCGTATCCGCGGCGAGTACGGCAGCCGCCGGCTGCGCGAGCGCCACCCGCACCCGCTGGACGGCCCGCCGCCGCCCGTCCCGGTGCTGCTGGCCCGGATCGCGGCGGCCGGCGAACCCGGCGACCCGTACGAACTGCGCACCGCCCTGCACTGGTTCGGGCTGCGCCGCCGCGGCCCGGTGGACCTGCTCGCCCGACTGGCCGACCACCCGCACCCGGGCGTGCGGACGGACCTGGTCTGGGCCGTCGGCGGCTGGTCGACCCCGGGCGTCGCCGAGCTGCTGGACGGCCTGGCGGACGATCCGGACCCACTGGTCCGCGGGGCCGTCGAGGCGGTCAGGGAGAGCTGAGCCCCGGCCGGCGGCCCGCCCTGGACGGGCAGCAGCACTCCGCCGGCCGGTGCGCCGCCGTCAGGAGACGCGCTTGAGCTGCCAGGAGTTCTTCTCCAGGCTCGGCACCGCCGAGTAGTTGCAGCCGGAGCCGTAGTAGGTGCTGACGATCGTCCAGCCGGCCGGCGGCCAGGTGGAGGCGCAGGCGTTGACCACGGTGCCGACCGGGTAGCCGGTGAGCTGCATGATCTTCTTGGTGTTCGGGGTGAACCCGGAGCCGCAGCCGGCGCTGTTCCACCACTGGACGTCCACGAAGCCGCCCGGCGTCAGCGAGGAGGAGCAGCTGGTGCTGGTGTCACCGGGCGCGGCCTGGGCCGTCCCCATGGTCAGGGTCAGCGCGGCGGCGGTACAGCCCAGGGTCAGGACGGCGGAACGAAGGCGTATCACGGGGCGGCTCCTCTCGGTGACGCGGCGCGTCCGCGTCCCGCCCATTCCTATCCGTGCGGAGCCGATGACGGACAGCGACTTTCCGGCCCGACCTGCGGCGCGTTCTCGCCCATTCCCCGCCGGGAGCGCTCCACCGGTACGCGGCTGACCTGCGCACTCTCCCGTCGACATGCCCGTTCGCCGGATCCGGGTGATCATGGGACGAACCGCGTCATCGGCGATTCGGCGCACCGGGCCGTCGGCCCCGGGAGCGCCCGGAAGGTGGACTGCGATGTTCCAGCTCCTGTGGATTCTGCTCATCGGCTTCGTGCTGGGCGTGCTCGCCAAACTGATCCTGCGTGGACCGCAGTCGATCCCCTGGTGGCTGACCATGCTGCTCGGCGCGGCCGGAGCCTGGCTCGGCAACGCCGTCTCCGGCTGGATCGGCGTCCGCCACACCTCGGGCATCGACTGGATCCGGCACATCCTGCAACTGGCCTTCGCCGTCGCCCTGGTGGCCTTCGTCGCGCCCGCGTGGACGAAGTCCCACCAGAACCGCTGACCGGCCGACCCCCGGCACCCGGACCGGCCGACCCGCCGGCCGGGCCCGCCCGCTCAGCCCACGTGGACGGCCGGCCGGCGGGACCGGTCCGGTTCGGCCTCGCGCAGCACCTCGCGGGTGACGGGGGCGATCTCGCCCTGTCCGAACAGGAAGAACCGCAGGAACTGGGCGAAGGGGTTGCCCTCGGTCCACTCGAAGTAGATGTGCGGCTGCTGCCCGGTGCGGTCGCGCACCTCGAGCAGCAGCGCGGCCAGCGCGTTGGGCACGCTGGAGCTCTCCAGCGCCAGCACCCGGTAGCGGTCGTGCAGCACCTCGCCGCGGACCGTCAGCACGGCCTCGAAGTCGGACGGGTCGAGCACGGTGACCTCGACGAACACCAGGTCGTCCTCGGCCGGGATGTCGTTGTCCCGCCGGATCTGGTGGATCTTGTCGCGGTACTCGGCGAGGTCCCGGCTGTTCGGCTCGTTGGCGATCAGCCGCAGCGGGCGGTGGGTGTAGTCCCGGACGAACCGGTCCGCGACGTCGTCCAGCACCACGTCGGTGACGCGCAGTTCGAAGGCCCGCTTGAGCCGGGACAGGAACGAGAGCAGCATGATGCCCGCGATGAAGCAGGCGCCGATCTTGACCCCGTCCGGCCGCTCGGCGATGTTCACCGCCGTGGTGTAGAGGAACACCCCCGCGATCACCGCGAAGCCGGTGCGCCAACGGCGCTGCCCGGCCTTGTGGGCGGCGATGGTCACCGCGATGGCGGCGGAGCTGATCAGCACCAGCACGCCGGTGGCGTAGGCGCCGCCCTGGGCGTCCACGTTGGCGTCGAAGATCCAGGTGACCAGGAAGGCGATCAGGGTGAGCACGATGACGGTCGGCCGCACCGCGCGGGCCCAGTGCGGGGCCATCCCGTAGCGGGGCAGGTAGCGCGGCATCAGGTTGAGCAGCCCGGCCATCGCGGAGGCCCCGGCGAACCAGAGGATGGCGATCGTGGACAGGTCGTAGACACTGCCGAACGTGCTGCCCAGGTACTCGTGGGCGAGGTAGGCGAGCGCCCGCCCGTTGGCCTGGCCGCCGGCCTTGAACTGGTCGGCCGGGATGAGCAGCGTGGTGATGAAGCTGGTGGCGATCAGGAACACGCTCATGATCGCGGCGGCGGTGGTCAGCAGCTTGCGGGCGCCGCGGATCCGGCCGGTGGGCTTCTCCTCGGTGTCGTCCGGGTCGCCCTCGATGTGCGGCATCACGGCGACGCCGGTCTCGAAGCCGGACAGGCCGAGCGCCAGCTTCGGGAAGACGATCAGCGCGACGCCGATCATCGCGATCGCGTTGCCGTGCTCCACGGTCAGCGCGTGCGTCCAGTCGCTGAACACGTGCGGGGCCTTGAGCACGTGCCACAGCCCGTTGGCGACCACCACGACGTTCAGCGAGAGGTACACCGCGACCAGCACCACCGCCAGGCCGATCGCCTCGCTGAAGCCCTTGAGGAAGACGGCACCGAGCAGCGCGATCATGATCAGGGTCAGCATGACCTGCTTGCCGGTCAGGGCGCTGTGCAGGTGCGGGTTCTCCACCAGGTGGGCGCTGGCGTCGGCGGCGGACAGGGTGATGGTGATCATGAAGTCGGTGGCCGCGAAGCCCAGCAGGGTGAGCACGAAGAGCTTGCCCTGCCAGAAGGAGAGCAGCCGTTCCAGCATCGCGATCGAGCCCTGGCCGTGCGGGCTCTCCTGGGCGACCCTGCGGTAGACGGGCAGCGCGCCGAGCAGGGTGACGACCACCAGCACGATGGTCGCCAGCGGCGAGACCAGTCCGGCCGCGAGCGCGGCGATGCCGGGCTGGTAGCCGAGCGTGGAGAAGTAGTCCAGGCCGGTCAGGCACATCACCCGCCACCAGCGCTGGCCCTTCTCGTGCGGGGCCTCGGCGTGCGGGCCTGGGTGCTGTTTGGCCAGGTCGGCCAGGCCTTCCAGCATCCACTCCCGGAACCGCCCGCGCCGGGTGACCGGCCCCGCCCCTGCTTCGGCCGACCCCGACGACACCACGGGCACCCCTGTCCACGACTCGGCCGGCCTCGTACGGCTCCGGACCCCCTGTGGCCGCCGGACGGCGGGCCTGGTCAGGCTAGGGGACCGGCCCACCGGGGCCGGTCAACCGCGCGGGCCGACACGCCCGGGTGCGCCCGTACGGCCCTCCCCGGTGGCGGGCCGTCCCAAGGCGGGTGCGGCCGCGCCCGGTCCGGTGTGCCAGGCTGCACGGACCTCGCGGAACACGCGAGGATGTCCGCGCGCACCGACGCACCGGGCCGGCGCCGCACAGCGCGCCACCGGCCGGGCCGGCGCGCCCACGGACCGGGCAGGGACAGGAAAAACGGAGGAAGCGGTGGCGGAGCCGAGTCGGCGGAGGATCCTGGGCCTGGGCCTGATGGCGGCCGCCGTCACTTCCTGCGGCCCCCGTCGCCCGGATGCGGCCCCCGCCGCGCACCCGTCCGCCGGGGCCGCGGGCGCGCCGGCCGCCCCGGCGTCCACGCCACCCGGCACCGCCGGCCCGGCCGCCGACGGCCACACCGGCCCGACGAGCGAGCGCTCCCGCCCCGGCAACGCCGACTGGGAGATCACCGACCCCGGCCCGGACGGTGCCATCGAGGGCTTCGCCGACCGGGTCAGCGTCCTGCCCGGCGAGCCCTTCGGCCTGCACGTCTCCACCCCCGCCGCCGCGTTCACCGTCTCCGCCTACCGGATGGGCTGGTACGACGGCGCCCGCGCCCGGCTGGTCTGGCGCCGCGAGCACGTCCCCGGCGGCAAGCAGGCCGCGCCGCACGTGGACCCGGCGACCCGCACCGTCCTGACCGGCTGGCAGCGCACCCTCGCGGTGGACACCGCCGGCTGGCCCGAGGGCGCCTACCTGCTGCGCCTGGACGCCGAGGACGGCTCCGGGCGGCGCTACGTCCCGCTCACCGTCCGCTCGGCGAGCACCGCGGGCCGGACCGTGGTGATGAGCGCCCCGGCGACCTGGCAGGCCTACAACGAGTGGGGCGGCTACAGCCTCTACAACGGCCCGACCGGCGGCCTGGCCACCCGCTCGCTGAAGGTCGTCTTCGACCGGCCGTACGACTACGACCACGGCGCCGGGCTGTTCCTGGTCTACGAGGCGCCGCTGGTCGCCCTCGCCGAACGGCTCGGCCTGCCGCTCGCCTACACCACCGGCGTCGACGTGGCCCGCGAACCCGGCCTGCTGACCGGGGCGAGCGCCGTCCTGTCGCTCGGCCACGACGAGTACTGGTCGCCCGAGCAGCGGGCCAACGTGGTCGCCGCCCGCGACGCCGGGACCAACCTGGCGGTCCTGGGCGCCAACTGCTGCTACCGCCGGATCCGGTTCGAGCCGTCCGACCTCGGGCCGGACCGCACGGTGGTCTGCTACAAGGACGCCTGGGCGCAGGACCCGGGCCACCAGGCGGGCGCCCCGGCGACCACCGACTTCCGGACCGGCCCGGGCGCCGACCCGGAGAGCTCGATGCTCGGCGTCATCTACGACGGCTACCCGGTGGACGCCCCGTACATGGTCACCTCGCCCGGGCACTGGGCGTACGAGGGGACGGGCGTCGCGGCGGGGGCCTCCTTCCCGCACCTGGTCGGGGTGGAGTACGACCGGGTGCACACCGGCTTCCCCACCCCGCGCCCGATCGAGGTGATCGCCCACTCCCCCGTGGTGTGCGACGGCCGGCGCTCCCACTCCGACACCGCCTACTACACCGTGCCGAGCGGGGCCGGGGTGTTCGCCACCGGGACGATGCGCTGGGTCGAGGCGCTGGAGGCCCGCGGCCCCGGCGGCGGCCGGGCCGACCACGGCATCGACTCGCACGCCGGGGACCTGGTCCGCCAGGTCACCGAGAACGTCCTGCGCGCCTTCGCCGCCGGCCCGGCCGGCCGGACCCGCCCGGCCCAAGACAACCTCGACGCCGTCTACGGCCCGGCCTAGCCGCCCCGGCTCAGCCCGCGGACGGCGCGGTGAAGGTCTCCGCGGGGCCGAAGTCCGAGAGGCGTTCCCTCGTCACGACGGGCCGGCCGGCCACCACCGTCGAGTGTTCGACCCGGACCGTCCGGCCGAGCCGGTCGATCCACAGCTGGACGTCGGCCGCGTCCGAGCCCTGGTTCTGCCGTCCGTCCCCGTACGTCGGGTCCGCGCGGCGCAGCTCAGCCGGGGAGAGCCGGGCGGCCAGGTGGAACACCGGCACGCCCGCCTCGGTCTCCATGCCCTTGCGGGCGGCGGGCCCGGCGTCCAGCAGGACCTTGGCGTAGCCGTCCGTGTCCTGCGCACCGGTCCCGGCGCTCGCCGGGGGCTTCTGGTCCGTCGTCCAGCCGGTCCCGCCGTTCTCCTTGTCCCGCCGGTAGACGGCCTGGTCGACGACCACCTTCTCCTCCCAGGCCAGGACGGAGGACCCGCGGACCATCTTGGTCTCCAGGCGGGATCCCTCGGCCGGGGTGTTGTGGTTCGCCCGGCCGGTGACGGTGAGCACGTCCTTCTCGGCGCCCTCGCCCGTCTCGACGGTCATCTCGGAGGTCGCCGCGTACGACTCCCGGGAGCGGTGGGCAACCGCGACCGCGGGGTCGAAGGCCCCGGTCGGGTCGGCGGGCGCCCCGGTGGCCTCCGCCGGTGCCCCGGTGGCTTCCGGTGGTGCTCCGGTGGTGGCGCCGGCGGGCACACCGCCCGCGGACGTCCCGGCGGCGGGCGGCGGCGCGGCGCCGTCGGAGCCGCAGCCGGTGAGCGCGGCCAGCGCGACGACGAGGGCGGTGGCGGGCAGGACAGTGGTGCGACGGATCGTCATGGGAGGTCTCCGGGGCTACTGTTCCGGGCGTTCGCGGCCCGTCACGGTACCGCATCGTGATCGAACGGGCTTCCGACCTCCGGCCGGGGCAGGAGGCGGTCGGAACGCCCGATACACTCGCACGGTCTCATCCGGAGCAGGCACGAGGGAAACAGAACATGGTCGAGGCCTCCCCCAAGGTCGTTGTGGTCGTCCCCACGTACAACGAGCGGGAGAACCTCCCGGTCCTCGCGGGCCTGCTCGCGGAGCTCCCGGTGCCCGACCTGCACCTGCTGGTGGTCGACGACAACTCCCCCGACGGCACCGGCGAGATCGCCGACAAGCTCGCCGCGGACTCCGGCGGCACCGTGGGCGTGCTGCACCGCACCGAGAAGGACGGCCTCGGCCGCGCCTACCTGGCCGGCATGGCCAGGGCCCTGGACGAGGGCGCCGACGTCGTGGTGCAAATGGACGCCGACCTCTCCCACCCGGCCTCGGCGATACCCGCGATGGTCGAGCTGCTGCTCGGCGGCGACACCGCCGTGGTGCTGGGCTCCCGCTACGTCCCCGGCGGCTCCACCGCCGAGGAGTGGCCCTGGCACCGCAAGGCGCTCTCGGCCTGGGCGAACTTCTACGTCAACACGATCCTCAGCCTCGGGGTCAGGGACGCCACCGCCGGGTTCAAGGCCTGGCGGGCGGACACCCTCCGCGCCATCGACCTGCCGACGGTGCGGAGCAACGGCTACTCGTTCCAGGTCGAGATGAACTACCGCGTCGTCAAGCAGGGCATGACGATCCGCGAGGTGCCGATCCGCTTCGAAGAGCGGATCGAGGGCGCCTCGAAGATGAGCATGGGCGTGCAGGTCGAGTCCGCGCTGGCGCCCTGGAAGCTGCGCTTCAACCGCGAGGGCTGACGGGGCGCCGACGGGACCGGGCACCGCAGGACGCCGGCCCAGTGCGGTCGTACGGGTGCCGGACCGCCGCCGGAGCGGTGTGAACGGCCGCCGCGGGGAAAGAAGGGCGACATGGCCCTTCTCCCGGAGACACTCACGGACCTGGTCCGCCGCGGCGCCCGAGAACCGTTCGTGGTCCAGAGCGTCCGGGCCACCGTCGCGGCCACCATCGCCTTCGCGGTGGCGACGCGGCTGAGCAGTGAGCCCGCCCCGCTGACGGCGCCGCTGACCGCGCTGCTGGTCGTCCAGGTCACCGTCTACTCGACGCTCAAGACCAGCATCCGCCGGGTCAACTCGGTGGTGGTCGGGGTGCTGATCGCGATCGGGTTCAGCGCGGTGGTCGGGCTCTCCTGGTGGAGCCTCGGGCTGATCATCCTGGCCTCGCTGGTCGTCGGCCGGTTCGTCCGGGTCGAGGAGTTCGTCCAGGAGGTCGCGATCAGCGCGATGCTGATCCTGGGCGTGACCAAGCTGGCCTCGCAGGCCTGGGACCGGGTGCTGGAGACCCTCATCGGCGCGGCCGTCGGCCTGCTGTTCAACCTGGTGTTCGCGCCGCCGGTCTGGGTGGACACCGCCGGGGAGTCGATCGAGGACCTGGCCCGGCGGGCCCGCCAGTTGCTGCTCGACATCTCCGAGGAGCTGGGCCGCCCCACCCCGGTGGCCCGGGCCGCCGAGCGGCTGCACGAGGCCCGCCGGCTGGACCAGGCGATCGCCGACGTGGACGCGGCACTGCGCCAGGCCGAGGACAGCCTGCGGTTCAACCCGCGGATCAGCGAGGGGCTGCTGTCCCGGCTGGTGCTGCGCACCGGGCTGGACACCCTGGAGATCTGCGTCGTCGTGATCCGGGTGCTGGCCCGTTCGCTGACCGACCTGGCCAAGCGGCGCGCGCCCGGCGAACGGCTCTTCCCGCCGGATGTCGCGACGGGGTTGGAGGAGCTGCTGGCGCACGTCGGCGGCGCGATGGTGAGCTACGCGGTGCTGGTGACCACCCAGGTGAGCCGCAGCGCCGAGGAGGCGGAGGAGCGGCTGACCGCCGAGCTGGCGGCGGCCTGGGCCTGCCGGGAGAACGTCGCCCAGGTGCTGCTGCGCAAGGTCCAGGAGCACCCGGAGGCCTGGCAGCTGCACGGTTCGATACTGGCCGAGGTGGACCGCATCCTGGACGAGATGGACCTGGAGCACCGCGGCCGGCGGCTGATGGAGGAACTGGACCGGGCCTCGGTGGCGAACCGGGAGCGGTTCTCCCGCTACGCCTGGCTGCGCCTCCTGCTGCGGGGCGAACGGGCCCGCGGCGGCCGGACGTCCGCTGCGGCGGACCGCCCGGCGGCGTAGCGGTGGAACACCCGGCGGTTTGGCGGGCGCCGGGGTCTCAGGGCATCAGCCAGGGCTCCTGCGGCAGCGGGTGGCCGGTCTCCAGGTAGGTCTTGAGGTTGGCGAGCACCGCCGACCAGCCCTGTTCGGCGTCCGCCCGGGCGGCCTCGTCGGCGAGGTCAACGTGGGTGACGGTGAGCCGGGTGAGGTCGTGCCAGCCCTGGAGTTCGAAGGTGACCCGGGAGGGGAAGGCGGCGCGCCCCTCCTGCGGCCCGGCCCAGGTGGTGACCAACAGGTGCGGGCGGTCGACCGCCTCGACGGTGCCGATGACGTCGGCGGTCCCGGAGCCGTCGGTCCGCTGGTGCTCCCAGGGCGCGCCGAGCAGCCAGGTGGAGACGTTGCGGTGGCCCCAGTAGAGGCCGGACTCGTCGGCGTTGGTGAGCGCGTGCCAGACCCGCTCGGGGGTGGCCCGCAGGTAGGTGATGCCGCGGTGGCTGAAGGCGGTCACGGGCTCACCCCTTCGCCGCGTCGAGCAGCGGCTGGATCTCGATCTTCTGCATCTGCAGCATGGCCGCGAAGACGCGGTCCGCCGTGGCCCGGTCCTCGCCCGAGACCAGGTCGAGCAGCACCCGGGGGGTGATCTGCCAGGAGAGGCCGTAGCGGTCCTTGAGCCAGCCGCACGGGCCGGGCTGTCCGCCGTCGGCGGTGAGTTCCGCCCAGAGCCGGTCGACCTCCTGCTGGTCGTCGCACGCCACCTGGAGCGAGATCGCCTCGGTGAAGTGGAACGCCGGGCCGCCGTTGAGGCCCACGTACGCGCGGCCGGCGAGCTCGAACTCGACGGTCATCACCGAGCCCGCCGGGCCGGGGCCGGTCTCGCCGTAGCGGGTGGTCCTGAGGACCCGGGAGTTCGGGAACAGCGTGGTGTAGAAGGCGGCGGCCTCTTCGGCCTGGTCGTCGAACCAGAGGGAGGTGGTGATTTTCTGCATGCGCCCGACGGTAACGGCGGGGTCCGTCGGGGCGGCCGAGCCACGGCCGGGGGTCACCGGATCGGCGCCCCCGGCCGTCGCCGGGTCAGTGCACCCAGCCCGCGAAGCGCCGGACGAAGCGCTGACCGGTGTGGGCGGTCACCACGACGTCGTAGCGGCCCTGCTCGTCCAGCGGCCAGGCCAGGTCGGCCTGCTTGCCGGGCTTGACCCAGACGGTCTGCGCGGTGCCCGCGAAGTCGTTGGGCGCGGCGGTGAAGGCCACGTCGGTCATGCCGTCGTTGACCAGCTGAAGGGTGAGCTTGCGGCTGCCGCGCAGGTCGACGGTGACCATCGGCACGCCGATGTCGTTCTGGCCGTCCTGCCCGTCGCGGACCACGGTGCCTGCGAAGCGCCGGACGAAGCCGTCCGGGCCGTGCACGGTGAAGTCGTAGCGGCCGTCGGTGGTGGCGGCGTCCCAGACGTACCGGGCGGTGGCACCGGGGGCGACGGTGTACGGGGTGCCGGCGAAGGGGAGCAGGATGTTCGGGTAGACGGTGTACGGGAAGGCCACCGAGCCGTCGTTGCTCATCGTGCAGGTGACCTTGCCGGTCTTCCGGTCCACCTCGACGTCCGCCCACGGCTGGTACGGCAGCGGGCGGTGCGGGCGCTCGCCGCGCTCCTGGACGGGCATCGCCTGGGCGCCGACCGCCGGCAGCGCGACGCCGGGCAGCCTGGTGCCCGCGTCGGCCCTGGCCATCAGGGCCTTGGTGTCGGGCAGCACCGGGATCGAGAGCTCGGGGGCGGCGAAGTCGAAGCAGCTGGTGAGGTCGCCGCAGACGGCCCGGCGCCAGGCCGAGATGTTGGGCTCGGCCACCCCGGTGACCAGTTCCATGAAGCGCAGCACCGAGGTGTGGTCGAAGACCTGGGAGTTGACCCAGCCGCCGCGCGACCAGGGCGACACGACCCAGAGCGGCACCCGGTTGCCGAGGCCGATGGCCCGTCCCTGGGTGAACTCCTCGGGGGTGCCGGGCTCGGGGGTGGGCGGGACCATGTGGTCGAAGTAGCCGTCGTTCTCGTCGTACATCACCAGGAAGACGGTGTGCCGCCAGACCTCCGGGTTGGACGTCAGCGACCGCAGGGCCTGGTCGACCCAGTGCGCGCCGTAGGCCGGGCCGGCCTCCGGATGCTCGGAGAACAGGTACGGCGCGACCAGCCAGGAGACGGTCGGCAGGGTGCCGTCCTTGCAGTGGCGGTCGAAGTCGGCGGGGTCGAACCTCGTCATCGCGTTGACGTAACGCGGGTCGTCGTGCGGGAAGTTGTGGAACTGCTTGAAGTAGGAGAGCGCGTTGTCGTCGTAGTCGCCGGTGCGCTCGTCCTTGCTGGGGTTGTGGTAGACGCGCCAGCTGACGCCGGCCGCTTCCAGGCGCTCGGCGTAGGTGGTCCAGTCGGCGACGGGGTTGTCGGTGACCGGGGTGTTGTCGATCCACGGGCCGGTGGTGCCGTCGCGGCCGGGGCCGGACGTGCCGGTCCACAGGTAGAGCCGGTTGGGGTCGGTCGGACCGGCCAGCGAGGTGAAGTAGGCGTCGCAGACGGTGAACGCGTCGGCCAGGGCGTACTGGTAGGGGATGTCGTCCCGTGTGAAGTAGCCCATGGTGCGCTCGCCCTTGGCGGCGATCCACTTGTTCATCGCGCCGTTGTTGATGGCCTGGTGGCCGGTGGCCCAGTCGTGCGGCAGGCCGCCGGCGTTCTGCGCGTTGTACTTGGCGGTGTCCATCCGGTACGGCAGCATCACGCCGCCGTCGCTGCGCCGGCCGTCGGGCTGGCGGAAGACGTCGGTGCCGTCCGGGAACTGGAGCGCCTGCTTGTCGCCGAAGCCTCGGACGCCGGCCAGGGTGCCGAAGTAGTGGTCGAAGGAACGGTTCTCCTGCATCAGGACGACGACGTGCCTGACGTCCTTGATGGTGCCGGTCAGCGGGGTGCCGGGCTTGGCACCGGCGGCGGGAGCGGGGGCCGGGGCGGCGGCGGCCTGGGCGGCCGTCAGACCGCTCAGGGCGGTGGCGCCGGCGGCCGCGGTGGCGCCGACGAAGGTGCGGCGGGAGAGCTCGGGCATGACGAACTGGCCTCTCGGAGCTGGGAGTCGGGGAGCCTGGGAGCTCAGAGCTGGAAGGTGGCGACCGCGGCGGCGGTGTCGGAGGGCCACTCGTTGGCGGCGGAGCCGGGCTCGGGCTGCGGCCAGCCGACGGCCAGGGTGTGCGCCTCGACCAGCTTCAGCGGGCCCGCGTACTGGACGTAGTCGGTGCGGTCCTGCGGCTCGGGGCGGTCGCCGCGCCGCTTGCGGGTGGGCGACCAGGTCGCACCGGGGGCCTTGACCGGGTCGCGGTTCTCCTCGCGGAAGGTGTCGGTCAGTCCGGCGCCCTGGAGGGCCACGGTGACAGGCCAGGCGAGCGCGCCGACCCCCTGGTGGGCGGCGGCGGTGGCGGCCGTCCAGTCCCGGTGCGAGGGCGAGGAGAGCGCACCGGCCAGCACCACCGGGGTGCGCCGGGCGATGTCCGCGCGGACGGCGGCGGCCAGCGCCTTGGCCTGCCTCAGCCGCAGCGAGCCGTTCTCGGCGGCCTCCACCTCGGCGGCGGTCCGGCCGTCCTGGACGGCGTACGGGCCGTAGCCCGCCTCGTCCAGGTGGGCGGCCCAGAAGCGGACGGTGCGGCCGCCGGGCAGCCGCAGGGTGGCCGCGGCGGCGGGCAGTTCGGCGGTCGGCGGGGTGACGTCGGTGAGCGGGTGGCGGCTGAGGATGCCGACGCTGCCCGGGCTCTGGTAGGCGTACCAGCCGAGGGCGTCGGCCAGGGTCCTGGCCCGCTCCCCCGCGGTCTCCTGGAGGGCGAGCACGTCCAGGCCCTGGGCGAGGACCACGCGCAGCTGCTTCTCCAGCGCGTCGGTGTGCGCCGAGCCCGCGTCGTGCAGGTTCCAGCTGGCGGCCTTGAGGCGCGGCGGGGCGGCCGGGTCCGCCACCGGGACGAGGACGGTGACGGTGTCGGTGGCACCCGCGCTGTCCTTGACGCCGACGACCACCGGCTCGGGGTTCCGGCCGGGGGTGGCGGGGGCGGTGCCGGTGAGCGTCCCGTCGGCGCCGACCGAGGCCCAGGCGGGGCCGCTCACCTTGCGGTAGGTGGCGGAGCCGGCCGGGTTGCCGGCCGGGCGGGACCAGAGGCCGCCGAGCCGGACCGTCACCGCGGCACCCGGGGCGACGGGCGTGGCGGTGAACGCGTCGACGGCGGCGTGCGGGCGGACGACGGCGGGCTTGGGGCGGAAGGTGAACGGCCCGGTGCGGGCCAGGATGCCGTAGCCGTCCTTGGCGAGCAGGTAGGCGGTGTACGGGCCGCCGGTCAGCGCGGAGGTGTCGAGCTGGACGTCGCCCGAGGTGCCCGCGGTGTACTTCCACAGCAGCGAGCCGCCGTTGCCGGGCTGGCGGTCGCCGTCGTAGATGCCGACCCAGTTCTTGGCGTCGGGGGCGTCGGTGCTCCAGTGGAAGGTGAGCCGGTCGCCTTCGGTGGGGTTGGTGGAGGAACTGAACGTCAGGGCGCTGCCTGCGGCCACGGTTGTCCTGTCCGCCGCCCGGGGCCGGACCGCCGGGGGACGGTTCGCCGGGGCCGGGTTCGGCTGGTCACGGAGACTGGGAGGAGGGGAGCGCCCGCAGTTGGCTGTACAACTGCGGGCGGCCCTCATTCACCCGAAGGCTGGCGACCGGCGCGTGAACGACGCATGACGGAGCGTCGGGCGGTACGGGAACTTCGCTGGGCGGGGCCGTCGGCCCGCGGCGCGGGTGTGGTCGCGGGTGCTTCGGCGGGCAGGTTCGCGGATGCTTCCTCCGGTGTTTCCGCCGACATGCCGCGAGGGCCGCGGCGGGAGGATCCGCCGCGGCCCTCGTCGGACCGTACCGCCGAACCGGGTGCCGCCCGGTCAGGCCAGGGCGAGGAAGAGCTTCTCCAGCTCGGCCTCGCTCATCGGCGCGGCGTCCTGGTCGGCGGCGGCCATGCACTGGCGCATGCCGCTCGCGACGATCTTGAACCCCGCCCGGTCGAGCGCGCGCGAGACGGCGGCGAGCTGGGTGACCACGTCCTTGCAGTCCCGGCCCGCCTCGATCATCGCGATCACTCCGGCCAACTGGCCCTGCGCGCGGCGCAGCCGGTTCAGGACCGCGCCGACCGCTTCCTCGTCCACCTGCATGTCGGGGCCGCCTTTCACATCGACTGTCGATGGACAAGTGTACCCGGCGGGGTATTCATTCCCGGATGGCGAAAGCCGTGCCCGGCGGCCCCGGGCACAGCTCGGCTCAGCGGCGGGCCAGGCGGCGCTCCCCGCCCGCGCCGGTCGCGTACGGCAGCTCGTAGTGTGCGAACACGGCGGGCTCGTCCTCGGCGGGCAGCACGTCGTCGGTGCCGATCGCCGGGGCCTGCTTGACCTGGTTGCGCGGGTAGGCCACCCGGAGGTAGTCCGGCCCGGCCACCGCCCCGTCCAGCGGGACGAAGACCAGGCGGCGCCGGCCGGCGAAACCGACCGTGACCGTGCCGAAGAACGGCTCGTCACTGGCCGTCTCGACGTAGACCGACTCCAGCGACCCGATGCGGTGGCCCTTCTCGTCGACCACGGCGTGGCCGCGCCACTCGCGGATGTCCGCCATCGCGATGCCCACGGGCCTGACCTCCCGTCCCCGGCTGTTCCCCCGCCCGGACCTCCATCCTCCGCCGGGAGCGGCAGGGGCGCGCGGCGAGCCCGGGAACCCTCCCCGCCCGACGAAAAGGGACATACGGGGGTGACCCGACCAACCGGCACCCGGGCCGTGACCTGGGCTTTAGGCTGTCCGCCAACAGGGCCGCGAGTGGATCGTCCGTGGCGCCCGGGGCAGAGGAGACGGCAACCGTGGGATACGAGAACATGTGGGAGTCCGGCGGGGCCGGGATCCCGGCCGACCTGCGGCCCGACGTGCCGCACCCGGCCCGGATGTACGACTACTACCTCGGTGGGAAGGACAACTTCCCCTCCGACCGCGCCGCCGCCGAGAAGGCGCTCGCCGCCAACCCGGAGTTCCGCTCCACCGCCCGCGCCAACCGCGGCTTCCTCACCCGCGCGGTGCGGTGCGTCGCCGAACTCGGCATCGACCAGTTCCTCGACATCGGCACCGGCATCCCCACGGCCGGCAACACCCACGAGATCGCCCAGGCGGCCCGACCGGGCGCGCGGACCGTCTACGTGGACAACGACCCGATCGTGCTCAGCCACGCCCGCGCCCTGATGGCCGGCTCGGGCCCCGGCCACACCACCGTCATCCGGGCCGACCTGCGCGAGCCCGCCGCGCTGTTGGACGCCGTCCGGGCGGCGGACCTGCTCGACTTCTCCCGCCCGGTCGGACTCGTCCTCGCCGCCGTCCTCCACTTCCTGCGGGACGAGGACCAGCCCCACCAGGCCCTCGCCGCCCTGCTGGACGCCCTGCCCTCCGGCAGCCACCTGGTCCTCTCGCACGGCACCGCCGACTTCATCCCGGCCGAGATCCGCGACCGGGTCACCGGTGTCTACGACAAGGCCACCGCACCCCTCGTCGGCCGCTCCCGCGAGGCGGTCCGGGCCTTCTTCGACGGCCTCGACCTCCTCGACCCCGGCGTGACCACCGTCCCCCTCTGGCGACCCGACACCACCCCCGCCCCGGGCGCCGACCGCGTCAGCATGTACGGCGCCGTGGCCCGCAAGCCCTGAGCCCCGGGGCCGGACCGGCCACCGCCGACCGGGCGGGCCTCAGTTCGGGCGGCCGGGCGGGACCAGGCCGGTCTGGTAGGCGATGGCGACGAGCTGGGCGCGGTCGCGGGCGTCGAGCTTGGACATCGCCCGGTGGACGTGGGTGCGGACGGTGAAGGGGCTGACGAACATCCGCTCGGCGATCTCCTCGTTGGTGAGGCCGGTGGCGGCCATCGACATCACCTCGCGCTCGCGGGCGGTGAGGACGGACAGCCGCTCGCTCGTGGAGGCGGCGGAGGCCGGCTCGGGCTGGGCCAGGAACTGGTCGATCACGGCCCGGGTGGCGGCGGGCGAGAGCAGTGCCTCGCCCGCCGCGACGGTGCGGACGGCGGCGAGCAGCTCCTTCGGGTCGGCGCCCTTGCCGAGGAACCCGCCGGCGCCCGCGCGCAGCGCCTGGGCCACGTACTCGTCGATCTCGAAGGTGGTGAGGATGAGCACCCGGGTGCCGGACAGCGCCTCGTCACCGCAGATCTCGGCGGTGGCGCCGAGGCCGTCGGTGCCGGGCATCCGGATGTCCATCAGTACGACGTCGGGCCTGGTGGCCCGGGCGAGTTCGACGGCCTCCCGGCCGTCGGCGGCCTCGCCGACCACCTCCATGTCCTCCTCCGCGTCGATCAGCAGCCGGAAGGCGCCGCGCAGCAGGGCCTGGTCGTCGGCGAGCAGTACCCGGATGGTCATGCGTGGTCCCTCTCCTCTCGGACCGCGCCGTCCGCTCGGGTGGCGCCGTCCTGTCCTTCGGCTGGTGTCGGGCGATCGGTGCGGGCGGCGCGCGCGGCCCTGGCGGCCCGGGCGACGTCGGCGGCGGTGAGGGCGACCGCGGACTCGGGGCCGTCGTCGCGGGCGCCGGTGCGCAGCGGCAGTTCGGCGGTGACCAGGAAGCCCCCGTCGGACCGCCGGTCGGCGCTGAGCCGGCCGCCCACCGCCCCGGCCCGCTCGCGCATGCCGATCAGGCCGAAGCCGCCCTCGCTCGGCGGGTGCTGGGGCAGCGGCACCGCGCGGCGGCGGCCGGTCGCGGTCGGGCGGCCGTTGGCGACGCTGACCGCGACCCGGCTGCCGCTGTAGGCGAGGGTGATCTCGGCGTCGGCGCCGTGGGCGTGCTTGGCCACGTTGGTGAGCGACTCCTGGACGATCCGGAAGGCGGTGAGGTCCACGCCGGGCGACAGCGGGCGGGCCTCGCCCTCGACGGAGAGCCGGATCGGCAGACCGGCCCGCTCGAAGGTGTTGATCAGTTCGGGCAGCCGGTCGAGGCCGGGGGCGGGTTCGAGCGGGGCGCGGTCCTCGGCGCGGCGCAGCAGGCCGACGGTGGCGCGCAGTTCCTGGAGGGCCGAGCCGGTGGCGTCGGTGATGTGGCTGAGCACCTCCCGGGCCTGGACGGGGTGGTTGTCCATGAGGTGGACGGCGATGGCGGCCTGGGCGTTGGCGAGGGCTATGTGGTGGGCGACGACGTCGTGGAGGTCGCGGGCGATCCTGATCCGCTCGTCGGCGACCCGCCGGCGGGCCTCCTCCTCGCGGGTGCGCTCGGCGCGTTCGGCGCGCTCCTCGATGGCCGCGAGGTGGGCGCGGCGGTTGCGGATGGAGTCGCCGAGGGCGCCGGGCAGCAGGGCCCAGGCGAGCACGCCGAGCCGTTCGCTGATCGGCCCGCCGGGGCCGAGCAGCAAGGTGATCCCGGTGAGCAGGACGGCGGTGACGACCGAGGCGCGCAGCGCGGTGGCACGGTCGGTGCGGATGGCGAGGAAGTAGAGGGCGAGCAACAGCGGCGTGGCCACGGTCGGGGTGAGCCGGGGGCTGACCATGGCGAGCGCCATCGTGCAGAGCAGCGTGACGGCGACCACCGCGCGCGGGTGGCGGCGGTGGGCGAGCACGGTGACGGCGGAGAACAGCGCGATGGCGAAGGTGGGCGCGGCGAACGGGGTGAAGTGGCCGCCGTTCTGGTCGATGGTGGCACCGAGGCCGGTGACCGTGATCACGCCCGCGCCGCCTGCCGCGTCGAGCAACCGGGGATGGTCGCGGCGCAGGCGCTGCCAGATGTCGCTCATGCTCGTGCTCTCCGGTCGGGGGACGCTGGCCGCGCCCGCGCCCGGGCATCGCCAGTTCGTGCCGCGCCGCTCCCGGGGGGAGCGGCGGGCGGGGTCGGGGGTCTCCGGACGTACGGCGGTCCCCGACAGCAACGGTAACGGTTGGGGTTCGAACCGCTGTCCGAGCCGTACGGGATCGGGCCGCGCGGGGTCGGGCCGAGGGGCGGTGCCCGGCCCGGGCCCGCGC